>CAZPRW010000068.1:0-4355 GCA_964589405.1 uncultured Opitutales bacterium
ACTGAAATGGCTGGCAATCGGCCGATGAATTCAGGAATCAATCCAAATTTTACTAAATCTTCTGGTTGTACATGTTTCAATAATTCCGACGAGTGTTTGTCGCTAGTATCATCTTCGTTTAAATTAAATCCAAGCACTTTTTGGCCAATGCGTTCTTTGACTATTTTATCGAGGTCAGGAAATGCACCACCACAAATAAATAATATGTTCCTTGTATTGACAGGAATATACTCTTGTTCTGGATGCTTTCTACCACCCTTAGGAGGGACGTTACAAATTGTTCCCTCTAATATTTTCAATAATGCTTGTTGTACGCCTTCTCCTGAAACATCACGTGAAATAGATACATTCTCTGTTTTCCTTCCGATTTTATCAATCTCATCTACAAAAATAATTCCACATTCTGCTTTCTTTAAATTGTAATCTGCTGCTTGAAGTAACCGTAATATAATATTTTCGACATCTTCGCCAACATATCCTGCTTCTGTCAATGTTGTAGCGTCAGCGATTGCGAATGGAACATCCAACGCTTTTGCCAGTGTCTTTGCTAATAATGTTTTTCCACAGCCGGTTGGCCCAATTAATAAAATATTACTTTTTTCAATTTCAATATCCTGTAATTCATCTGGAATACTATGCTCATTCTTTTTGTTTGGTATGATACCATCTGCTATCAATCGTTTGTAATGATTGTAAACAGCTACTGATAATATTTTTTTTGCATGATTTTGACCGATTACATGTGCATTTAACGTATCAATCAATTTTTGTGGCGATACCATTTCAAAATCAAATGGCTTGTCATCTTTAGATACAACATTCAATTCATCATTATGTTGTTGAATGCTGACGGATTCGTCTTCGGCAACTTCTTTTTTGGTATATTTCACATTGAGATTTAATGCCGACATGCATTTGCTGACACAATTATTGCAAATAAAAATGTTATTCGGGCCTGCTATTAATTTGTCGACTTCAAATTCAGATAACCCACAAAATGAACATTTTTTTAAATCTCGCATAAGTTCCTAACTCGAGCATATAAATTTCACGGTGAAATATGTCAAATCCCATCTATGATTCGAAGATCGCTTAATATGACGAAGAATTTACGATAATAATAGATTATGTCGTTGTACATTTGCCATAGCTTCACCAAGCAATTGACTGATGATTTCTAATGCAAATTCTGTTGCTACTCCAGGTCCAGCTGCTGTTATAATTGGTTTATCGACAACGACGTGCGATGTAGTGTCTACTGTTGATAATTCTTCATGTACGCATGGATGGGCACAATATTTTTTGTCTCTTAGTATGCCAGTTTTGTGCAATATTATTGGAGCAGCGCAAATTGCGGATATCCATTTATTAGCCTGATAAAATCGTTGTACAAGATTAATGACGTTAGTATCGTCTTTCATTACAAAAGCGCTTGGTCCGCCTGGAATGATCAATGCATCAAAATTTTCATGGTTTATTTGTGATATTGTGGTGTCTGCAAGAAGACTGATTCCATGTGCCCCTGTAATACTTAGATTATTTTTGCTTGATACTAATACTACATTCTGTTGACACCTACGCAAGATGTCAACGGGTGTAATGAATTCAATTTCTTCGACACCGTCGGAAAATAATACACAAAGATTCATGAGGACACATGTGTAATATTGCTAATTGGAAATGCAAAACATTAATTGCTACCAAATAAGCAACCGTCCATTGCTCCAATTCCATTAGAAGAAATACGGTCAATCAAGTTTTGTACACGTGTTACTTCGTTTTTATATCCTTCAAGATTAGCTAATTGTTCAGATAGTTTATTTAATGAAGTTAATAACGATTTTACTGATTTTGCAACACTAGCAATTTTTGTTGTTGCAAGTGCTTTGTTATCATTGGCGTATTTCCCTAGCTTCAAAACATATGCTGCAACATCTGCCACAGTCATTCCTGGGTTTTTATCCCATCCATCTGGTATGCCATCGCCATCTTGATCACCGGATATTTCTCGCCATTCATCAAGTAATGCCTTAAACTCTGATTTCAATTCATCTGATGCAGGTTCGTTTAATTTATCTTCAACTGATTGCAGGCCGTGTGGCACGGAATCTGTTGTTCTTTCCATAGAAACAGGTACTTTGTCATGTTCGATGCGCTCGCCGATTGATGATATGTTTGTAGTTATTTCAGATATTACTTCCGAAATTGTAAATGACGGGGTTTCAAAAGAAGGAATTGTGTTGAATGTTATGTCGTTCATTTTTCTATGCCTTTATTTTGTTGTTAGTTGAAGATGTATATGCTGACATTTCGTTATCAACATCAGCTTCAGTTAAATGTGTTTCTTCGAGTAATTTATTTTTTAGCTGACAGAGGTCATTTTTTGCACGGTCAGCTGTTGTTATAAAATTACAAAGAATATTAAAAAATGTTACATCGTCCAAAAGTCTCATGGAGCGTGTATATGTTATGACGATATTTTGTGTTTTTGCATCTAGTCCAAACGTTGCTTGGTTATACGCGATACCACAAAGGTTTTTTTCCAAAATCTTTTCAAAAAATTCTTCGCTGCAATCAAATGGCACCTTGCATATAGGGGAATAAAAATAAACAATTTCGCTGTTTTTAGGTAATTCGACTATGTACTGATTGTTGTCATGGTCCTTTTTAATAACGCAAACGCCGTTTTTGTCCAAAAAAAGTTTTGTCTGCAGTTTGTTGCCAGCTGTTTGCAAAAGGCCATTTAATACTTGACTGTAGTTTTGTGAATCGCTCATACCCGGACTAAATTTTATGTGGACCATTTTTGTTGTAAAGCACAAAAAACTTGAATGATTTCATGTTTCATGCCATATTAAGATTAGTGACATTGTTTCAGGAAAAGTCAAGCAAATTTGGACATCGTAATCGATTAAGATTGCGGTTTTTAAAGTGTGGATTGGCTGGGTTTGCTGATTATGAGATTGTAGAACTATTATTGTCATTTTTTATTCCTAGAAAAGATGTGAAACCGTTAGCAAAAGATATGATTGGCCATTTTGGCTCTCTAAAAAATATCTTTGATGCGGGTATTGATGAGTTGATGGCAATTGATGGAATAGGGGAATATGCTGCAGTCGGTATTAAATTCATGAAGGCGGTCTATTCTCTATATGCTCAAGGAGTGGCAGAAGAAATGCCAGCATTTGATAGTGTTGATTTAATGTCGAAATTGTGGAAGACCAGAATAGGCGGGTTAAGTCAGGAGGTATTTGAAATAGCATATTTAGGGTCTGATCTGCGTATTTAAAAAGATGGGATTGAGCGCATGGAGTCTGGGACCGCTGTTCGAACTATAATTTATCCACGAAAGATAGCAGAAGCAGCATTAAAACGCAATGCTGGTGCAATAGTAATTGCGCATAATCACCCCAATGGCAGTGCGATACCATCAGATTCTGACGAAAGAATTACACGTACAATAAAAATTGCATTACAATATTTAGATATACGATTGATTGACCATATTATAATATCGGCGACTGATTATTTTTCATTTGCTCAAGCAGGGTTGTTATAAAGCTGATATACTATAGAGCTGGTAATCAATATTTATAGATTGCGTATGTTTTAATTTATTAAGATATAAGATCTTATACGCAATAAGCTATTTCTTATGTGGATTTTTATGACTGCTCATTGCTTTGTTTTGACATTTTCATGTTTATAGCTGCTTTATAAATATTCTCATATTCGATGGCGGATTTCGACCATGAAAAATCTTTGCTCATTGCTTGTTGTTGCATGAGAGATATGTCATGTTTTTTATTATAGAATGTTGAGCAGGCCCATCCGATTGTATTGTATAAGGCACTTGATGTTAAATCGTAGAATAAAAATCCAGTGCCGGATTTGCTGTTTTCATCATAATTTATTATTGTATCTGCTAACCCACCAACAGCATGTGCTATCGGTAATGTTCCATATCGCATGGAATATATTTGATTAAGTCCACACGGTTCATATCTGCTTGGCATGACAAAAAAATCACTACCAGCTTCAATGCGATGTGATAGTACTGTGTTATATCCGATATATACAGATATTTGTTTTGGAAAAGATTGTGCTATCCATTGAAAATGTTGTTCTAGTGCAGGATCTCCAGATCCTAAAATAGCAAATTCTACTGACATATTGCGCAAAATATCTGGCAAGATATCACACAGGACATCCAGACCTTTTTGTTTAAAAAATCGAGATATTACTCCGAAAACAGGGATATTATTGTCGATTTTTAATCCGAGTTCCTGTTGTAATGATTGTTTGCATATTGCTTTCCCTGATATCGCTTTTTTAGAAAAATTTTTGGCGATCAT
>CAZPRW010000069.1:0-4315 GCA_964589405.1 uncultured Opitutales bacterium
TGCTGTTTTTGATACAATTGAAAATATATAGAATCCTTTTTCTTTACCAATTCTGTTGGAGATCCTACCTCTACAATTTTCCCATGGTCAAGCACAAATACAGTATCAACTATCGACATCATAGTAAATCTATGGGATATCAAAATTGCTGTTCTGTTTTTTGTTAAATTTTCTATACCAATATGTACTGCATGTTCACTATTAGCATCCAATGCAGATGTTGCCTCATCCAATATTAAAATTGGTGCATTGCGTAAAAACGCACGTGCTAATGCTATCCTCTGTTGCTGCCCACCAGATAATCTAGCACCACCTTCTCCTACCAATGTATTATATCCATCTTCAAGCTCATTAATAAAATCATGTGCATATGCTTGTTTCGCAGCAAATATAACATCTTCCATGCTGGCGTCTGGCTGACTCCATTTAATATTATCCGCAATAGTACCATTGATTAATGTAGGTGATTGCGGGACGAATGATATCTGTCTGCGAAGATCTTTTAATCGCATATTACGGATGTCAATCCCATCGATAGTCACGGCACCACTGTCAATATCATAAAATCGTAACATTAAATTTGCTATTGTTGTCTTCCCTGCTCCACTACTACCAACCAACGCATATGTCTTCCCATGCTCCATATGTGCAGAAATAGACCGCAATGTAGGATTTTCTTTATCATATGAAAAACAAACACTGTCGAACACAATATCGCCTTTTACACGTCCAACATCAACTGGAGATACAGGATCATGTATTTTTTCATCGAAATTTAATAGTGCTTCTATTCTCATTAAACTAGCAGAACCTGCTTTAATACGATTATTCAAATCAGCAACTTTCTTTATTGGTTCGTAACTCAAATATAATGCACCAGTCAGAGCAATAAATACATCTGGCCCAATGTGTTTTTGATACGCATAAAACATAGCAAACCCTACTCCAAATGATGCTACTACCTCAATAATTGGTGACATTATAATTGAATATTTTAGCGCCTTCATGACCTTTTCCATGACATTATCGCACATAGAACGATACCTTTCCACTTCAATATCTTCCATCGCAAACGCACGTATTTCCTGAACAGCTGATAAATTATGTGCTAACTTTGTTGTTAACCCTTCTGCTGCCACCTGTAACCCCATTGTCTTTTGACGCATCTTCTTACCGACTATTTTTATTGGAATAATTGCAACAGCTGCAGCTAAGAAAAATATCAATAATATTATCACATCTGATTGCTTATAACACAAATAGATCAATGCTGCAACTGCGCTAAATAAAGCCATCGGCTGCTTTATGATTTCTTGCGAAACTGCAATTATGGTCTCTTGCAATATTGTCGTATCATTCAGACTACGCGTTACCAAAACACCTGGTTCTGTCTTTTTAAAATAATCCACAGGCAATCTTTGAATCTTATCAAAGATCATTACACGCAATCCCTGCAATATTTTCTGACCACAATACCCTATATAATATGCATTAACTATTGAAAAAAATGCACGTGCTGACATTGCAACCATCGGTGCCATCGACACAACAATAATTGTATACAATGGCAATGAGTCTCTAGAAAATACCTTTTCCGATGCTATTTTTAAAATAACAGGAATACCAAATCCACTCGACAATCCGTACAATACTCCGGCCAATACAGCGATCACAAACTGCCATTTAGACTTTCCCAAAAAGCTAAAATACTTTAAAAATGAAAAAGCATTAACAAATTTTTTTTTTACAAATCGTAGTAAATACATTGCAATGGAAGATTTCTCCAAAACTTTTCCATTGCAATATTTAAATTTTTATGAGCATGGAAAATGTGAAAAGACATGTTGTTATATTTGGTGCAACTGGATCTATTGGCACTCAAACATTAAATGTTATTCGGCGATACAAACAACATTTTCACATCGATGGAATAACATGCCATGATAATATCGACAAATTAGCAAATATTGCACATGAATTTAATATAAAAAATATCGGAATTAGTGATTCCAATGCTTTTAAAGACAAAAAACACTTATTTCCTGGTGACACACGGTTTTTTTTAGGGCATGATGGATTGTGCGAAATGGCACAATTTACTGATACGCACGCTATCGTAATGGCAATAACAGGTACCAATGGCATAATTCCTACATTATACGGAATACATCGCAAGAAAGACGTTCTATTGGCCAGCAAAGAAATTTTAGTAGTTGCCGGGAAATATATAATGTTTGAAGCAATAAAATATAACTGCAAATTGTTGCCAATCGACAGCGAACATAATGCAATATTTCAATGCTTAATAGGAAATCAACGGCTTGTAAAAAAAATAATATTAACAGCATCAGGAGGCCCATTTTTAAATATGCCAATCCAGAAAATGTCTGACATTACTCCTGAACAAGCACTTAAGCACCCGACATGGAATATGGGGAAAAAAATCAGTATTGATTCTGCAACAATGGCAAATAAGGGCCTAGAAATAATAGAAGCGCGATGGTTGTTTGATATAAAACCAAATCAAATATCCGTTGTGATACATCCTGAAAGCATAATTCATTCCATGGTAGAATTTTCAGACAGCACGATAATGGCACAAATGTCACCAACAAATATGGAGTATCCCATTGCCTATTGTTTGTTCTACCCAAAAACATATAGTGACAACAGAGCTGGTTTAGATTTTGATGCAATGCGAAGTCTAAGCTTTAAAGAACCAAATGAAACTAAATTTCCTTGTCTAAAACTCGCTCGACAATGTCTAGAAGCCGGCGGCAATACGTGTTCTGTTTTTCAAGCAGCAAACGAAGTCGCTGTTGAATCATTTTTAAAAAAGCAAATAAAATTCACTGACATACCATATATTATAGAAACAACATTATCAAATTATAGCGGCGAAAAAAATACATCATTAGAAGATGCAATTTCAACAGTAGAAACAGCACGAGTAATAGCAAAAAACATGTTATGTAAACTATAAAAACGTATCAATAATTCAGTCTACTTTATTGATTTGATTTTTTTACAACAAGCAGTACAATTCATGCGATGGAGAGTAATGAGATAAGATCCTGCAACAAAGATATTACAATTATAAACAGTGACTCAATTAAGAATGCAACTTTTAACAAGAGAAGTATATCAGGACACACAGATGCTGAAAATCCAAATCAAAAACCTAGAATAGGTGCTAAGAAAATAGAAAAAAGAACCATCGATAATGATGACCAAAAACACAATTCAATCAAATCGATCTCATCATCATTTATAAAAGGAGGCATAAGTGGTATTACCAGCACTGCGGTCGGAGCAGCAGGAACAATCATTGGTACATTTTTTTTGGGACCAATGGGTGGTATCATTGGCGGCATCGCTGGTTCTGCTGTTGGAGAAGCAGTCGGCAGCGCAATTGGTGAAAAAATTACAGAATCATAATTTTCTAATCTGCCAACAAAATCCATATTCTTCTAACGGACATTTTCTTTTGATTACGTAAAATTGAAAAAACATAGTTAAAGCTTTTACATGTCATTGTTTTGCAATTGACAGTTGATTTAAGTTCATACGACTGATAACATCGTTTTTTGATAAAAAATACGAAGAAAGGAAATATGGATAATATTAGCCAAAATAATGCTGTGATTAGACATAGAACAACTAACACGACAACTGATCAGACACAACGCCATAAATCATGTGACCAATCATTTGATGGACGTGTCATAAACAAACATCGTTCTCGTGACAATCGCACAAATCAACGTCGTGAATCACGCCAACTGATGGAATATGAATGCTCTTCTGACACACAAAGTACTTCTCCAACGCACAATTCAAGGCACCGAAATCAATGTCGACATTGCGGACATTTGCACAACGCAAGTATCGACGACAATATTCAGATGATGGAAGAATGTAACCTTCATTCGAATGATGACTCTTCTAAGGAAGATAATGTATCATGTTTTTCAAGCGTTTTCGGGTGCTGTACACGTTTGCCATGGAAAAGTTTAGGCATAGGCACTTTATTGGCAACGACGGTTACAAACATGTGGTTTGCAATACATGCTTATATTGATAATAATGCGCCGACTGGTACGGTATTTGCATTCGCCGGGCATCAAGATTCCATTCCTGATGGCTTTTTGTTGTGCAATGGTTCATTGCTGTCAATAAATGAACATAGACAATTGTTTTCTGTTATCGGAACAACAGACAATATTGGCAATGAAAATGGACTACAATTCCGACTACCGAATTATTATCAAAGATTTTTGCAAGGAGATGACACCCCTGGTATTATTAAAGAACC
>CAZPRW010000070.1:0-4301 GCA_964589405.1 uncultured Opitutales bacterium
AGTATCGTTATTATCGTAATCAGGCAAATTGTGCGATGTCAAATGTGCAGTATGTCCTAAGCTGTTATGGCGATCCGTATATAGTGGATTTTAAAGATATAGTAGGGCATCCAAAAGTTAGTATTATACTGCCAATTTATAATAAAGAGTGGTGTGTAGAAGCAGCATTGAGGAGTTTGCAGAGACAAACATTAAAAGAAATCGAAATCATTTGTGTAGATGATGGGTCAACAGATGATTCCATTGCTAAAATAAAAAATTATCAACAGCATGATACACGGATAAAACTAATAGAAAATGGAAAGAATCGCGGTCTTGTGTATACCCGTGCACATGGAATACGAGAGGCTACAGGTGATTACATAATGTTTTTAGATCCAGATGATTTGTATGCTGTGAATGATATCGTTGAAGTCGCTTATAATAAATGTATACAGAATGATGTAGATGTCGTGTGTTTTGGCGGGTATGTGTCGAAAAAAGAATCATTACGTTCTGATGCCTTTTGTCATGGTATCGATATTGATAAAATCCAGCATGATAAAGATTTGTTTTTTACGAATGTTTCAGTGACAGTTTGGAGCAAATGTGCTAAACGAGAATGTTGGCTTGCTACACTAGATGTTATGACTGATGATATTCTAAATGAACATATTAATTATAGAGAAGATGTTTTGTTTTCTCGAGCGCTGTCTTTATGTATAGCAAAGTACATTTGTGCGTCTAAATGTGGATATTTTTATAATTGCAATAATCAGTCCTTGTGTTCGCAACAAACCACTTCTTTTAATACTGATAAAAAGCATGCGAAGGACATTTTTATAGCGTATAATGCAATTTTGGCATTGACTCCGCATATGCAAGAATCACTACTGGATCATTTCGTTTGGTGGCTAAAGAATGACATTGTCTTCGCTCCTTATACCGATAATCAATTGCAGCAATTGTATGATATTTATATGCAAATAAATTTTGATGATGAGCATAAAGCAAAATTATCTAAGTGTTTGCGAGATGGTATGGCGAAAATGCGAAAGCTGAGAGACAGCGATCTGCAAAAGTAATGGTGTTCTGCCGGTGCTATTGCAAGAAGTTTGATAAAATACATGGCATAAAATAATTTATTCATTAAAAATTAATCAGCATTTGTGGCTACGATTTTGGTGTCATTTATGCTGGTTTTTTATTTTTGTAAAAAAATTGTTGTTTATTTGTGTGAAGCGAGCAAAACATCCTAATCTTGACATGTTTGTGGAGTTTTGGTAAGTGCGGATATTGTGATCTATCGACGAAATTTTGTGGATGATTGTGTCGTATAATGATTTTGTTGATTGGAATTGGGAGTAAAAATCATGGTGTTGCTGCAGAAAATAAAAGATATATCATGTGGAATAGTTGATGTATTATTGCCACGTAAATGTTTGATCTGTGGTCGTCCGTCAGCGAAACATTATAATAATTTATGTGATGGTTGTTTAGCAGCTATACCATGGATATTTGGTCGGCGATGTATCTTTTGTTCACGTCCGATGGGAGATGTTGGAGCGTGCGAACAAGCAATATGCTCAAATTGTAAGAATCAATCGTTCCCATATATTGATCGCATTGCATGTTGGTTACATACAGGTATTGGACGGAATATCATTTTAGCGTTAAAATATCATAAGGCAGATTTTTTACAGAGTGATATCACGCGACTTATATGTGATTTCAGGCAGGATATTGTAGAGTTAGTGCGAGATGCCGTCATTGTTCCTGTCCCAGTGTCATATTTGCGATATTTGCAGCGTGGGTATAATCAAGCGATGGTGATAGCACGGGCGATATGCCGGGCGACATATGGTTCATCTGTGATGCAATTATTGAACAGTAAATATAAACGTTCACAGATATTTTTCAATCATGATAAACGAATAAAAAATGTACAAGGCATCTTTGCTGCGAATTCTTTATGTCAAGGAGTTTCGCGTGATCGAAGGATCATTTTAGTGGATGATGTTGCAACAACAGGGGCGACTGTTATCGAGTGTTGTAATGTTTTAAAAAAGTTAGGATTTAATGATTTACATGTGCTTACTTTATCATACGGATAATTAGCAAATGGCCATCTTCAGCAAACCGAAATATTCAACAATTTCTATAAAAAAACGCGATATCCCTAAGGGTGTTTGGACGCGATGTCCTGTCAGTGGCGAAATGATTTATAATCGCGACCTAGAAAATAATTTTATGGTAGTTCCGAAAAGCGGATATCATTTCCCATTATCTGCTGATAAACGAATAGAATTATTATGTGATGATGGGACATTTCATGAACTGTGGACGGATATTGAAACAGTAGATGCACTGGGGTTTCAAGGAGATGTTTCATATGCCGATAAATTAGAAAAAAGCCGTGCGAAAACAGGTATGAGGGATGCTGTCATTGCCGGCAGCGCACAATTAAATGGAATTGATATTGCATTTGCGGTTATGGATTTTCGGTTTTTGGGTGCCAGTATGGGGTCTGTTGTTGGTGAAAAAATTACACGGACAATAGAGTTGGGACTAGAAAGACATATGCCAGTGATCATTGTTTGTGCATCCGGTGGTGCTCGTATGTACGAAGGAATTTTAAGCCTTATGCAAATGGCCAAAACATCTGCTGCATTGGCGAAATTAAAGGAAGCAAATATTCCTTATATTCCCATATTGACCAACCCTACTATGGCTGGTGTTATGGCAAGTTTTGCGTCATTAGGCGATATTATAATAGCGGAGCCTGGGGCATTGATAGGGTTTGCTGGACCGCGTGTTATAAAGGAGACGACGCATCAAGATCTTCCAGAAGGGTTTCAAACGGCAGAGTTTTTATTGTCGCATGGATTAATCGATCAAATCGTCCAGCGATTGCAATTGAAAGAACGGCTGTCGTTTTTTTTAAGTGCTTTCGGATTTGGCAAAAAATAAATAATATTATATGGCGACATTTGGTGAATTATTGGATGGTATTGTTGTTGAATCATCTGATATACTGTTGCAGTATCAACATTTGCAGATTGATCACATTACAGCAGATTCTCGAAATGTACCATCGAATGGTAATATAATATTTTTTGCATTAAATGGTGTTCATGTTGACGGACATGCCTTCATTGAAGACGTTGTTAAAAAAAATCCTAATACTATCATTATTTCAGAACATTCAGTAGATGCAGAATGTTTATTGTCGATAAGAGTGGATGATATTAATGATGCAATGGCCAAGGTTGCCAGGCGATATTTTCAATGTCCTGATGACTCAATGGAGATTATTGCTATCACTGGTACTAATGGCAAGACGACAACATCATATTTATGTCATGCTATGCTTGGCGCGTTGTCGAAGACAGCAGTGATTGGAACAATTGCGTATCGTATAGGTGATGAAGTACGTGATGCTCCGAATACTACGCCAGTAGCTATTGATTTATTCAATATATTGTCTGATGCTAAGAAGCAGCAATGTTCTATCGCTGTTCTTGAAATTAGTTCTCATGGGTTGATGCAAAAACGTGCATTGGGGTTATCCGTTGATGTTGCAGTATTTACAAACCTTACGCAAGATCATTTGGACTATCATCATGATATGGAACAATATTTTGATGCCAAAAAGATGTTATTTGATGGCAGGAATGGGACTGTTCCTAAATACGCTGTTATTAATATTGATGATGTTTATGGTAATCAATTGTATGAGATGGTGCGTGGTATGACACATAGCATATCATTTGGATTTTCTGAACATGCAGATGCTCGTATTGTTGTAACGACATGTAATTCAATATCGGGTGTGTCTTTTGAACTGCATTATAATAATTCTACATATTGCTTGTCGTCATCATTGATCGGCAAACATAATATTTACAATATTGCAGGTGCATTTCTTGCATCATTATGTTTGCACAATGAACCTGATGTTTTTTGTCAGGCATTGGTTGGTGTGCATGGGGTTTCTGGAAGATTAGAAAAAATACCATTATGTAATGGTGCATGTGCATTTATTGATTTTGCTCATACACCTGATGGATTACGTGTAGTTTTAGAAGCATTGAATGAACTCAAACTTCATGATGGACGGTTGATAGTTGTGTTTGGATGTGGTGGTTGTCGCGATAGAAGTAAACGTGTTCCGATGACGTCTGTTGTCGATAAATATGCAGATGTGGCTATTATTACATCGGATAATCCACGTGATGAACAAATAGAATCGATTTTCGATGATATGCGACCAGGGATTAGTCATTCGGAAAAATTTTCATTCATTGAGGATAGAAAAGATG
>CAZPRW010000071.1:0-4221 GCA_964589405.1 uncultured Opitutales bacterium
AATATAGAGGATGAATTATCACAGGATACGTATATTTTCGACAATAATGAACAAGAATTTCGTACGCATCCAGCTTTGAACGGCAATATTAGTAATTTAGTATTCCAAGCATTAAAGGAATCTCCATTTAGAACAGCAATTGTAGATTATTCTGCTGGAAAACGCAAAAGATTTTGCGCTGCCAAATTTTTAGCAATTTCAATAGTGTTTTTACAATATATACGTAAAAATATACGTGATGCTAGAATAGCAGTAGCAATGCCACCTTGCGCGATGTCATATGCAATAAATTTGGCAATTACATTGGCTGATAAAACACCTGTCAATGTAAATTTTTCATTGGGTGCTACTCCTCTAAAATCAGTATTAGAACAATCTGGCATTAACTATATTTTTTCTATACATACAATTTTACCAAAACTTCAAAAGTTTTCTAAAAAGTATAATGTCATCGATATAGCGAATATTTTAAAAACAACAAAAAAAGGTACTATATTAAAATTAATTGCTGAAATATGTTTTTGCCCAACCTCGTTGTTGCTATCCAAATATAATATTCCAACAACAGGTGGTGATAACGAAGCAGTCATTCTATTTTCATCAGGAACAACAGGAACTCCAAAAGGCATTGTGCTGACACATACTAATATTATTGCGAATTGTTTGCAGTTAATCGGTGCCAGACTACATGTTAATCATAAATCAGTACTTTCATGCCTGCCGATTTTTCATAGCTTTGGACTGACAGTAAATGTTTGGTTCGCACTAATGTCAAAAATAAAAGCTGTAACGATAACGAGTCCATTGGACTACAAACGAGGAGCCGATGCTATATCTCGCGAAAAAGTACATTTATTGATCAATACACCCACATTCGCCAGGCCATATTTATCACAAATCAAACCAGAGAAATTAAAACATCTCAGATGTACCATTGTTGGTGCAGAACGATTACCGATTGAAATGTCACATGCATGGGAGAAAAAATTTGGATCACCTCTATTGGCAGGATACGGACTGACAGAAACAGCACCAGTTTTAGCGTTAGGATATCCTGGAATTGCAAACAAACGTCCTGATCAAAAAAATGGATCTACTGGAAGATTATTACCTGGTATATCAGTAAAGTTTTTAGGACCAGAAACAGGACATGCTCTCCCACTTGGAGAAACTGGTATTCTATGCGCTAAAGGAGCAAATGTTTTTAATGGGTATCTTGATAATCCAGAATTAACTGGAAAAACATTACAAGACGGATGGTTGATCACAGGAGACTTAGCAAGATTAAGCAAAGATGGATATTTATATATTGAAGGACGATTAGCACGGTTTTCTAAAATCGGTGGAGAAATGATCCCACATATTGGGATAGAAGAAGCCATTGCCAATGCGTTGAATTTACAAAATACTGAACGGCCAGAAATAGCAGTACTGTCGCGCATTGATAAAAAGAAGGGAGAATGTTTAGTAATTCTCAGCAGCACTATTATCGACATGCAAAAATTGAATGCTAAAATGTCACAAATGGGATATTCCAATCTATGGATACCACGTGAAGTAGTTTACGTTGATGAAATTCCTGTATTGGCTACTGGAAAATTAGACCTAAGTATGTGCAAACGATTGCTAATCGAAAAATTAGCAGACCAATATTAAACATAATCATTATATAGTCTCAAACGAACCATTACACTATTCTGCATTGTTTATTGAACGAACGGTGGAACGTTTTGTTATTAGAAATATACTACAAATGATAGACGTCATAAAATTGAAACACAACATCACCATATTACATGGCGCTATATGAACCAACTTGTCTCATGCGTAACTTCCAACAATGAATAACAAACGATCAAATTTGTTCTTTAAGCACCAATATTCTCAATAATCTGAACAAATCAAATACAACACAATTTATGAACACGACCAGTTTATAAAACTGGAATTACATTATCAGTTTTGCTGCCGCCGCAATAATGGAAATAAAATCACGTCACGTATTCCTGATGCCCCAGTCAATAAAATGGCCAATCGATCTATTCCTATTCCCATTCCACCAGCTGGAGGCATGCCATATTCTAATGACAATAAAAACTCATTATCTAAATTATGACGTTCCTCCCCTATCTGTTTTTCGAACATTTCGCGCTGAATAAATGGATCGTTTTGTTCGGAGTATGCTGGTGCGATCTCCTGTCCATTAATACACAATTCAAAAACATCCAAATATCTACCATCCTCTTGATTAATCTTTGCCAATGGACATAATTCCTTCGGAAGATGAGTAATAAATGTCGGTTGAATTAATGTTGGTTCAATCAATTTGCTGTAAACTTCATGTGTAAGTTCAAAATCTTCTTGTGATTCATTAACATCCAACCCCATTTTTTTGCATCGTTGATATTTTTCTTGTTTGCTAAATTCGAACCAATTGTCGCATCCTGTTTTTTCAACAATAACATCGGCATATTTTTTCTCTGCCCACTTTCCACCGAGCTCAATGATAGTCCCATCTGCCATTGTAATCGTCGTCGACCCTATTACTTTATTGCACAAATGTTGTATTAAATCATAGATCAGTCGCATCATACCACGATAATCTGAAAATGCTTGATAAATTTCTATTGTAGTAAATTCTGGACTATGTTTGCGTGATATCCCTTCATTTCGAAACATTTTTCCTATTTCAAAAACACGGTCAAATCCTGCGACCAACATACGTTTCAAGAACAATTCCGATGCTATCCGAAGATAACAGTTTTGATCCAATGAATTCATATATGTCTCAAACGGTCGTGCAGCTGCACCACCAGCAATATTTTGCAACACAGGTGTCTCAACTTCCTCAAACCCATTGTCCCATAAAAACCTACGTATTTCTTGTACGATCTTACACCGTTTTTTTGCACGATCACGAGATTCTTTATTTACAATTAAATCAAGATATCTTTGACGATAAATTTGATCACTGTCAACTAACCCATGCCATTTATCAGGCAATGGCCGCAACGCTTTGGTCACCATCACGATTTTTTGCACACGTACGGTAATTTCTCCTGTCTTCGTAACAAACAATTGACCAGTAGCACCAATAACATCTCCTATATCAAATGTCTTAAATAGATTGTAATCTTCTTCTCCTATATCATTCTTGGAAACGTATAATTGCAACAATCCATCCTGGTCTAAAATTTTCACAAAACTTGCCTTGCCCATCAATCTGAAGACTACAATTCTTCCTCCGACAGAAACTACAGGCTGTTCTTCTTTTCCTGCATCGTACAATGACACAGCTTCTTTCGACATATGTTTTCGCTCAAAATGCTGATAAAATGGATTATAATGCGACTGTTGCATATTTTCCAATTTATTTTTTCTCATAGCAAAAATGTCGCTTTCATTTATTTTCGTCTCTGCTTTTTCTTCCATATTCATCAACAAACCTTTTTAGACTCTTATAAAACTAATAATATCATCAAGTTTTTTTAATATAACCTGCTAAAATTATCTCAAACATTGATTGTACAAAATACACCAACAAAGGTCTTTACACATTTAACGTGGGCAAAAAAATAATCACACCGTGCCAATAACACAGTGCGATCTTCTTAGATATATCATTGAAATTTGACTACATGACCTCAGGATGCCATCTTATTACAAAAACATCACTTTCGCCATCATTTCCCCAGTCAATAATCTTATCCAATCGTGACAACGTATCTTCTTTGGCAGTAAATACACAGCCATAATCTTTCCCTTTGAACTCAAAAAAACCACCTTTATAAGATAATATCACATGCCCACCACCTTTTCGTACACACACGATATAATCAGTGTCGCGCAATCCATTAATCACTGCCATTTTTTCTTCAACACTATATGATTTGCCATGTTCGAACTTAAACAATTCCTTGCCTGAATCCTGTAATTCACGTGTACAATGCGGCAACGCTCCATTGGAAATATAATGCAAAATTCCAGAACAATCAAATCCTCGCAATTCAAAAGCAGGAACATCTTTATCATCTGCGGTAAATTCATACATATCATTCAAATCAATGACATTAATGTTATTAGCTCCCCAACAATATGGGACATTTTCATTTATGCATCTGTCAAACAATTTTCTAATGTCCGACAATGCCATTGGCTGCACATCATTGTATTTGCAACAATCAACACTATTACATTCATCACATTCTTTACAACATGACA
>CAZPRW010000072.1:0-4089 GCA_964589405.1 uncultured Opitutales bacterium
AAGCACATTCTGCTGGTGAAGTAATAGCTGGACTTTATCAAATGGCATGTTGCATTCAAGTCCCACAACCTGGCATAGATGATATGCTTGAAGGATTCGAGAAGATTATGGAACTTTTTAAGGAATACCCAGAAGCATTTTTACAAATACCAGACGAAAAAACACAGGAGATCTAGGTATTGCATGAAAAATCTTGAGGAGAACGATAAAAACAACAAAAAGGATGACAATATGGATATTAACTCTATTGATAGCAGGCTGGAACAACTTAAATTGATGGATAATCTGTCACATGCTATCCAAGGAACCGAAATGGTATACGAATTATCGAAAGAAATTCGATCTGCAGATATTGCAGACATGCCTTCTATCTTAGCTTGCTGCGACAAAATATTGCAAAAACCGTTATCCGACCGTGGTAATTTATTTCAAATAACATCATTATTTGAGGCATCAACGCTTGATCTTATAACGTTTTTAGAGGCGTTATTAGAAAAAAAAGAACCACTTGCTGTATACAATATCCTGATACACCAAAACAGTGATAACGAAGCCAAACCGGTTGGATATCAGTTGGCACATGGCAGATGTCGTAATCGATTTTTTGAAAAAATAATAAACAAATTGCCAGTAGACCTCGCTAAAAGATTGCACGACACCTCATTTGTGGTATACTTAGACGAAGAGAGAACGGAAGCAGTAGAATACGATCTTTTGGGCGATGGCGTCCGCTATTTGCTGTAAAAACATTGATGTATCCTCCAGATCAATGATGATAATTTTCGTCACTGATCTGGTTGGTTGTGGCCTCTTTAAAATCTATTAAATTCGTGTCGCGAAGCATCTTTCACTTTCGGACTCGAGTTACTATGCAAGTAACTTTAATATTAAACAAACCTCAATCATTTACTCCCCGTCTGCCACTTGTTTAGCATGCAAATATTGTTTGCGGAACTTTTCACTGACAACTCCTTGATGTTTCAATGATGGCAATAATTCATTACCTTTCTTAATCGCACAATATCCATTTTTTATATTATCATACGATAATTCTGGCATGTCCGATAGAATGGCATAGGCAGCATCGGCTGCTTCATGACGGCCCTGTTCATGTGCACGAATGATCGCACCCACTGCATCTGATAATTCAGCACTGGAGTTCAAGAATGCCAACCGAATGACCGCACCAATAGAATTAAATACAGGGTTTGTCCATTCTTCATGCGACATAAAATCTTTGGCAGATTTATACGGGTTGATCGTAGCATCACATCGACAACCATCATATTGTTCTTGATATATTGTCTTCAAGATCGGCATACGTCGCATTGTTGTCTTTTTAGGACCACCTTCTTCACCTACCTTGAAATCTAACAATTTTTGACCATCTAATGATAATACAAACTCTATAAATAATTTTGCTAATTCCGGGTGTGGAGCACCACGAAAAACACCAATTGGGTCCGGAGAAGGTGCCCCACCGCCGACTGGCATAACAAACTTAAATCGCTTGCTGCCACTACGTTCTTCTAAATGTTTCGCTTCAGCAAATCCATAAAAATCTACTGATATTCCGACTATACAATTCCCCGCAGAAACATCAACTATAGGACGTGTAGCAGATTCTGTAAAATAGCGTCCATTCGCAACAATACGTTGTATTAATTGCATACCATTTAACCATCCTTGCGAAATTGCAAGATGTTCATCTTCTTCTGACAATGTCGTCACACCACGTTCTAACAATAATTTATCATACGCCATTTGCATCTGCTGCTGTATCAACATTACAAATGCTTTTTGCGTAGAACTGCTCTTCGTCGGGTCAACAATTGCTAATTTTTTATAAAATTCTGGACGGCCAATATCCATCCATGTTTGTGGAATAATACCAATGCCATCCTCTCTCAATGCATCAATATTATAAATAATTCCAAATGCTGAAAGGGACCCCCCAAACCATCGTCCTTGCTCATCCCATAACCGTTCACCAGATAAAGTAGCAGGAATGGTATCATCACCGAACATTTCAGGATGTTCTTGTAAAACATCACATGTGACTAAATTTCCACGTGCTGCTTGAGAAATAAATTCATAAACCCCACCACCAAAATAAACATCCATACCACATGTTACATCAGAATCAAAAAACGATTGTACGACTGAACGTTGTAATTCATTATCACTGGTTACATGTGATTCATTTCTTGTATTAAAATATGATGCTACTTTAGGTGACCATTCTTTATGCAAATCCTGTTCCCAAAACAATCGATAATTGTTAGAATACATCGACTCAATATATCGTGCAGCATCACGACCACCTCCTTGATATCTCCAGTCGACGTAAATATCCTTCCCAGTCTTCCTTTTATACCACTCTTGAAACCCCAAAGCATACTCTCGGCGCAATGCTTCATTATGCGCTGTCAATACAACTATTGTATCAACGCCAGTAACTGGAACAACGCCATTCCCCTTTTCACGAAAAATAAATGGCGCACCGACAACGATCAATATCAGCGCAACAATGGTGATTTTTTTTGCATCTAACATCATCATGCCCCAAGTATTACAACATCATTATGTTCAACATGAGCATAAATACTCTTGTTCTGAACATCTCCAAAATGCCGCGGGTTCAATTCTGATATTCGCAATACTATATCATTCCTCTCAAATTCATAATGTGCCACTTCTCCAAAATACGTCACATTACCAATAACTCCCTCTATACTGTTTTCCCCGACTGGAAAATCTGTCAATTGTAGACATTCTGGCCGTATGGAAATCGCTACCCGCTGTCCTGGTTTTGGATCTCGCAATAACGACGTAAGAATACCACGGAAATTACCAATAGTAGTGCGTACAATCGCCTCACCTGACCCCACTTGTACAATAACACCATGTAAAATATTTGTCTCACCGACAAACTCTGCTGTAAATCTAGTGTTTGGTGTTTTGTATAATTGAACCGGTGTTCCAATCTGATTAATTTTTCCTTTCGAGAAAACTGCTATTCTATCAGCTATTGACAATGCTTCCTTCTGGTCATGTGTAACATAAACTGTTGTCAATTTATGTTCTTTACAAATTTTTCGTATTTCACACCGCATATCATTTCGCAATTGAGCATCCAAATTCGACAATGGCTCATCTAACAATAAACATCGTGGACGAACGACCAATGCACGTGCTAATGCTACACGTTGTTGCTGACCACCTGATAATTCATTTGGCTTACGCGTGGCATAACCGTCTAATTGCACCTTGGCCAAAATGTCCATGACCATATCTTTTATTTTGGACTTTGGAAACTTATTATTTTCTAATCCAAAAGCAACATTCTGGAACACTGTCATATGTGGCCATAATGCATAATTTTGGAACACCATACCAACCTTTCGTTTATGCGGCGGCAGCGTCGTAACATTATGTTTCCCAAAAACAATTTCACCAGAGGTTGGTGTATAAAACCCAGCAATAGAACGCAACAATGTTGTCTTTCCACACCCACTTGGACCAAGCAAAAAAAACAATTCTCCGCTCTTTACATATAAATTTATATTATCAAGTGCGACGGTAGTACCAAAACACTTCGTAAGGTTTTGAATCCTTATATCAGTCATCAATGCATCACCTAGTTGCAATTATTATATGTATTGTCAAAAAAAAAGTTTTTTATTTTCGCAGCACCCGACCCAGATCAAAACTTCTAACGAATGACAAAAAGGCCCGCTCACGTCGACAATATACACAAAAATCATCTAACACACTCCAAAAACACTGAAAAATCTTAATGAAGAGATCTGGGAACACCAATGCATATCAAAAACGATAACTATTTTATCATATACAAAATGTTATAGTTGTTCGAACTTTTTGACCTCACTTGCACGGTGAGTTCGATTATCCTCGGCGAGTTCGATTATCCCAGGTGAGTTCGATTATCCCAGGTGAGCTCGATTATCCCAGGTGAGCTCGATTATCCCAGGCGAGCTCGATTATCCCTGGTGAGTTCGATTATCCTCGGCGAGTTCGATTATCCCTGGTGAGTTCGATTATCCCTGGTGAGTTCGATTATCCTCG
>CAZPRW010000073.1:0-3983 GCA_964589405.1 uncultured Opitutales bacterium
GTCAGACAAACTGATGAGCAATATTTAGTAGTCACATAGTCCAAAAAATTTGTTTTAGTGTTTCGTATTTGCAATGTGTAAAATGACAATGGCAATATATTTAAAAGTTTTCTAATTTTATTATTGTGATTTTAAGAAAAAATACCAAGTTGTTATTGTATGCAGGCTATTGGAAATAAGATATTAAATCAAATTAGTTGTGCTATCTTAGCAATGACGAATTTCGAGAGTAATAATTTATTTTTTGAAAATATTTTTTTTTCAGAACGCTGCAAATTTTTTCTCAAATGATTCCTTAAAAGGAGAAGAGTTTTTTAGTACAAATATACATAAAAGGGATCTTTATTCTAATTTTTTGAAAAATGACGCGATGACTATATCGGAATGGAATGTGATCTTTCGTGAGTATTGTTCTGAAAGTTTATTGTGTGAGCTTGAACATGAATTTGAGGACAGGTTGGCATCTTTGAATAAAGACTTGCCAAAAAAACTCAAAAGCAAAGGCCTATTCGGTAGATTGTTTTCTATGTGGATGGTATCATTGTGTAGCTTGGTTTCAATGAGTAACGGAAAATCCGATGAACAGGAGGGGTTATTTGGAATGAGTTTATTTGAATAACTGCAGATATATAATAAGTAGCTCCGGTAATATATATGTTGTCTTTGGTTGGATGGCATGAATTCGGAGCTGTTAAGCAACTTGAGAGATCTATCAACAAGTCAATAAAGCAAGTATTATGATTTTGATTTGGTACGTTATGCTCTATTTATAAAATTTGACGCAGTTGACTCAATTTAAGCATAGTTAATTTGTTCCATTAACTTTGATTAAAGTACAGGCAGTGAGCATTTATACCTATTTTTTTCTATTTCGATAGAATATTTTTTATTGTCGATGTTGTGCTGTGCCCTGACAAAAATGGTGTAAAGACGATTTTAGCATTGATTTTTTCTAATGCGGTGCGTTCGTCTAGATTAAGGTCTTTTATTGTGTAATCTCCGGATTTTACATATATATCTGGCTTGAACGACAATATCTCATTAGTCAATCGTTCGTTATTGAATATAAAAATACCGTCAACCACTGTTAGTGCTGACAATAAAAACGCGCGCTCGATTTCTGTATAAACCGGTCTATTGGAGCCCTTTAAAGCACGTACACTGCCATCAGAATTTATCGCTACCCACAAACTGTCACCAAGAGATTTGGCCTGTTGCAACGCCATTACATGTCCTGCATGTAACAAATCAAAACAACCATTCGTCAGAACGACGGTTTTATTGTCATTTCGTAATCGTTCACGCTCAAAACATGCTTCTTCCAATGTTTTTAATTTTTGTGGAATGATATTCACGATATTAATTTTCTTGCTGTTGTAGCATTGTTGACAATGTTTTTTGCGGATCAATAACCGTTTCTTTTGTTATATTAAATTCACGAATATTTGTAGATGGCAATTCAAACTTAAAATCACGTAGTGTTCTTTCTAAAATTGTAAGAAGACCTCGAGCACCTGTTTTTTCTTCTGCAGCGTGCTTAGCAATTTCAATAATGGCACTGTCGTCAGCTGAAAATTTTATACCGTAACCACTAAAATCTTCAATGTATTGTTTAAAAATAGACCCTTCTGATGATAATAATATATTCTTTAAATCATCTGCATTTAATGATTCACATGCGACTCTTACTGGTAATCTTCCGATAAATTCTGGCTCGAACCCATATTTTATAAAATCTGCTGTTGATGCAGTTTTTAAATATTGATATGAGGCGTCTCCTTCGTCGTTGTTTTCTTCTGTGTAATTAAAACCAATACTTTTATTTCCGATACGTGTTTTGACTATATCAGATAATTTGTCAAATGCACCACTAGCTATAAATAAAATGTGTTTAGTGTTTATTGTTTGTTTTTGTTCTTTCCCTCCCATGGAAAAATTCATAGCAGCGCGCAATTGTGACATCATGTCGGTCTGGCTATACGCTGATACCTCGCTCTCTTCCATCAGTTTCAATAGATTGATTTGAACGCCACGGCCGGAAACATCGCGACTTTCACCACCAGATGCTATTGCAATTTTATCAATTTCATCAATGAACACAATGCCATATTGTGCCATTTCGATATTTCCATCTGCAGCTTTGACCAAATCACGGATCATATCATCAACATCACTGCCAACATATCCTGTTTCAGAAAATTTTGTCGCATCAACCTTGGCAAAAGGCACACCGATTAATTTTGCTATATTTTTTATCAAATAAGTTTTTCCAACACCAGTTGGTCCCAACAACAAAACGTTTTGTTTGCTATATTCCTGATCGCATGTTTTCTTGTTGGTTAGGCATTTCTTTACGTGATTGTAGTGATCGCATATAGCGACGGACAATACTTTTTTTGCTTCTTTTTGTTTTATGACAAATCTGTCCAGGTAATCCATGATATCACGAGGTTTCATGGAAAATCTTTTAATCTTACGAATAAATTGTTTTGTTGCTTTTTCTTCTTGATCAACTGTTTTTTTGTCTTGTTGTGCTGATTGTCCGCTAGACGGCATCATAAGTCCTATTCCAGCACCAGAAGATCCAAGAATGTTTTTGAACTGCTTTTTTAATTCATCAAATGGATTTGATGGTTTATCTTCTGAATCATTCTTATCATCAGTTATCTTATCAAAGTCAAAAAACATATTCATCCTTCGTTCGATACAGGTTCATCTACTTTAGCAACCGTAACTTCTGTAGTATTATTGTCTTTTTTTGTCTTACGGCGGTGTTTTGTTGGAGAAGGTGTGTCGTCGTCTTTGCCAGATTTTATATTTTTTTCTGGTACGACAATATTCATCGTGAAATTTCCATTTTTTACTAAATCATAGACGTACACACCATCTATTGTTTCGTACGTCAATAACACATCTGCCAGCTTGTCCAAGAGATTACGTTTTTCTGTCAATATTTTGCGTGCACGTTGATATCCATCATCGACAATTGAATATATTTCACTGTCGATTTTTTGTGCTGTTTTTTCACTGTAATTTTGTGAACGTGATATTTCACGGCCTAAAAATATATGATCTTGATTTTCTCCATATGCAATAGGGCCCAATTTGCTCATTCCCCAATCACATACCATTTTACGTGCGATTTTAGTAGCAGATTTGATATCAGCTGATGCACCGTTTGTCATTTCATCGAATACAATTTCTTCAGCAACACGGCCACCCATGGCACAGCAGATTTGGGCTTCAAGATTATTTTTGGAATGATTTAAAATGTCCTTTTTAGGTATAAACATCGTACTGCCTAAACTTTGACCACGTGGAATAATTGTTACTTTATGGACAGGAAGGTTGCCGTTATCGACGATTGCTTGTATGATAGCATGTCCAGCTTCATGATATGCTGTGACTTTTTTATCATCATCGTCCATTAATTTCTTTCTTTCGCGACCATATGATATTTTATCACGTGCTTCATCGATATCACTACTAGAGACAGATTTTTTATTATTGCGTGCTGCTAGTAATGCAGATTCATTTAATAAATTTTCCAAATCAGCACCTGAAAATCCTGATGTATTACGTGCAACATCAGATAAGTTTACAGATTTATCAAGTTTGATCTTCTTGGCATGTACTTTTAAAATTTCCTCTCTGCCATGTAGATCAGGTAGATCAATTACGATCTGTCTGTCGAACCGTCCTGGTCGTAATAATGCAGAGTCTAATACATCTGGTCGGTTAGTAGCTGCCATAATTATGACACCTTCGCGACCGTCGAAACCATCCATTTCGACCAATAAAGAATTTAATGTCTGTTCTCGTTCATCATTCCCACCACCTAGACCAGCACCACGTTGACGACCTACTGCATCTATTTCATCGATAAAGAGAATACATGGTGCATTTTTGCGGCCCTGTTCAAACAAATCACGCACACGGGATGCTCCTACACCTACAAACATTTCAACAAAATCCGACCCACT
>CAZPRW010000074.1:0-3944 GCA_964589405.1 uncultured Opitutales bacterium
TCAATTGATTTTGAAATTGTTTCAACCGTGTTTCTGTTGCTTTTATTTTTTCAGAGTCACCGTTTTCTTTCGCCTCTTGATAATTCTTCCAAGATTCTTTGACCTTTGAAAATAGCATCTTACTGTCTTGTACAGCACGAGCCAACATCGTGTAATATGCTTCTCTACTTTCGATTTTTTTATCAAGGACAATCCTGTCAAATCGCTCATCACGACACAATAATTTTTCTGCGAGATCGATCTGGAATTCTGCTGTTAAATGAATTGAAAACAATTCATCCTGAGCTCGCAATTCTTCTCGTTCAATGGTCTTTGAAATTGATACTTCTTGTGCTCGTGTCAATAATGGAACCTGTCCCATTTGCCGAAGATACATTCGAACAGGGTCTTCAATATTGTCTGCAGACGGAGATTTCGGAGCGGCCATCTCCTCTTCCATCTTCGATTGATATTGCTCAACCTCTTCCGTATCAAGGATTTCAATATTTAAATTTTCTAAAATATTGATGATATTTTCTGCTTCTTTAGGGTTTGTCAATGCGCCTGGTAGTGTAGCATTAATATCTTGTAATGATACATAACCACGTTGACGTGCTAACCTAATAAGTTCTTGAATCCTGGCATTGGCATCCACTGTTGTGCCACTATTATTTTCATCTGACTTCGTCATCGCGCTTATCTGTCACTGTAAAATCTGAGGATGTTGTCTCAACATCGTCCGCAAATTCATCCTACGATTTTGTAGAGTTCTTATCGTATCGACTTCGTCAAGAGAAATTTTGCGAAATTTTTCATCGATTATATTAATTTCTCTTTTCACACTATCAATATGCAATTTTTTTATGCATAAATTTGCCACATTAATGGCATCAATTTCTTCATCAACTTCCGATATTAATGTATATGCAAGATTTTTTTCTTCATCAGAAAACAATGATGTATTATCAAATGACAACATACCATCCCACATTCCTTCGCGAACTTCATTTAATATTTTCAATAATAGCTGTCCGGCTTGGCAGTTCAATTGTTGTAAAAATGGCATGTCTATAAATTCTGCTACAGAACGAGCTATTGTGTCATTTAATAAACAAACAGATAATAGTTGTGATGCTGCAGAATTGATTTTAGAGATGGATGGTTTTTCATTGCTTGGTAGCAGTACAGCTGGTGTGCTGACAAATTTACGCTTTGTAAGAAATGATTTAAAATCTTCTCCAATAGCATGACGATCAAATCCTGCAACCATTGATAACTCATCTAAATAACTTTCTCTGGCAATGGACGATTCAGATGCAGCAATTACTTCATAAATATTTGTCATAGTCGCTGCTTTTTCCTGTGCTGACAATGCTGACTTTTTGTTCAATAACTGCGACACAAGAAATTCGATACTGGACATTCCATGTTTTTGTATATCAGAAAATTTATTATGGAAATCTTGTGAAAAAAAACTATCTGGATCTTGCCCTGCTGGAAGTATAAAAAATGTAATATCCAGACCTGCAATCATAGCCATTGGAAGTATGCGCAATGCTGCTTTCTGTCCTGCAGAATCACCATCCAATAAACAATTTATATGAGTAGTATATCGACGAATCATGTTCAGTTGTGTATCAGTTATAGCTGTTCCTTGTGGCGCTATCGCTGTATTTATACCGCACTCCCAACATCGTATTACATCAAATTGTCCTTCAACCAACCACAACGCCGACTCTTCGTCAACATATTGCCTAGCATGGTATAATCCGAATAATAAATTCCCTTTATGAAAAATATCAGTTTCAGGGGAATTTATATATTTAGCATCTGAAAAGCTATCATCAGGCGTAACATCTTTTATGAACCTTGACGAAAATCCCACTACCCTGCACTGAATATCATGTATAGGGATTATCATACGATTTCGAAATCGTAATATTCCGTGCGTGACATCTTTTTCATCATCTTTATAATAAAATATTCCACAGGCTTTTATTGCATCTTGTCCAAACCCAGCATCTAGCATTGACCGAATCAATGTTTTACTATCACATCCAGCATACCCTATTTCATACCTTTTTGCTACATCTAAAGAAAAATTACGTTCTTTCTCCCAATAATTTCGTAATTTTTGTGCTTCAATAGTATTTGCCCAAAACTGTTTTATAAACATTTTATGAGCGAATGCATTAATGTCATACAGTGATTTCCGAGAATATGGTTGTTCAACACTGTTGTTAGATTTTTCATATTCTATAGGAAGATTAAACCGATTTGCGATAATTTCTACTGCTTCAGCAAATGTCACCTTTTCTTGCAATTGAACAAATCTAAAAATATCACCAGCATTGCCAGAACTAAAACATCGGAACATTCTCTTTGCTTGCATGACAAAGAACGATGGTGTTTTTTCTGGATTGAACGGGCTCAACCCCCTCCAATTGGCACCACATCGTTTTAACGCAACATATGGCGATACAACATCATAAACATCAACAGCATTTTTTATTTTTTCTATACAACTACGTGTAATCATTTGTTAACAAGAGCAGGGATAATTTTTTGCATGTTTAAAACACATATTATGAATTTTTCAATGGCAAAAGCCATATTCTTATGATCTAAATTATCATAAAAGAAATAACCATCATCGCATTATTCCACATTGACACAATTGTTTGAAAAAGTTAGTTGATTGTCCATGAATTCACTTCCGAAAATTATCATATTATGTGGTGGAGGTTCATCGTCAGAACGTGAAGTTTCGTTGTTATCCGGAGATAATATTTATCAATCATGTAAAGATGTTTTCAATGTAAGGAAAATCGTCTTGAACGATGACCGTTTGCCAGAAGAAATTTTACAAGAAAAAAATGCGATTATTTTCCCTATAACACATGGTGAGTTTGGAGAAGATGGTCGATTGCAGTCATTGCTTGAAAACAATGGATTTACGTTCGTTGGGTGTGATTCAACATCCAGTGCACTTTGCATGGATAAATATCGTGCAAAAATATCAGTTTCTGCTGCAGGAGTACCTGTGATCGATGGCATAAAGTTTACGCAGTCAAGTATTAGTGATGTGATTGATAATCTTCCGTATCCTGTATTTATAAAACCTAATAATAAAGGCAGTAGTGTTGATGCTCATATTGCAAACACTAAAGAAGATTTTAGAAATTTAATAAAAGATTTATCTCCGACAACGGAATATTTAGCTGAAAAAAAAATCAATGGTTGTGACATGACTGTTGGCCTTCTTGATGGAAAAGCATTGGAAATCGTTGAAATACACCCATCATCAGATTTTTTTACATATGATAATAAATACGTTTCTGGTCAAGCCAATGAGATCTGTCCGGCACAGATAGGTAATGATTTAACAAATTCCATCAAGCGTTATGCTGAAATGGCATATCGTGCTTGCAAATGTCGTGATTGGGCACGTGCAGATTTCATGTTAACTGAAACAGGCGAGATTTATTTCCTTGAAATGAACACATTGCCAGGAATGACCAATGAGAGCTTGTTCCCAAAATCTGCAAAAGCAGCAGGAATCGACATTGTATCCTTGTTTGGAAAATTAATTTCATTGGCAAAAAATCGCGTAAATAGTTAAAAAATTTTTTCGTCAAAATATAATGTAAAAATTGATTTTTATCGGCAACGACCAAAGTATTTCAAATACAACGATACAAATTTGAATACAAACTAAGTATGGAATTAATTAACTTGGTAATTTTCACGTGTTGTCCATGACAATTTTTTCATAAAAACACAAAAATACCAACTCGGCCTCAACTTTTCCACCACAACAGGCAAGCCTTCAACAAGACGCCACCACACGCCTGCTTCACACAACAATAACAAACAAAGGCAAAAACTTGGTAGGCCGACAGGGGCTCGAACCCTGAACCAATGGCTTAAAAGGCCACTGCTCTACCATTGAGCTACCGACCCAA
>CAZPRW010000075.1:0-3928 GCA_964589405.1 uncultured Opitutales bacterium
GCATTATCTGGGATATTTGAAACTGATAAATCCTGGGTGACAGAAGCACAACAATTAATATTTTCTTAAAATGTCGCAAAAGATGGTAGAGCCTTTCCCGTGGGTCATGGGAATTTTAAACATTACACCGGATTCTTTTTCAGATGGGATATCTGATGCTGATCGATGTCCAGAAGATGCTAAAAAACAATGGTATCAACGGTTGAACAATATGATAGCGGATGGTGCGCATATCATAGATATTGGTGGGGAATCTACGCGGCCATTAGCATGCCCGATTACGTGGCAGGAAGAATGGTTCCGTATTCAAGAATTTTGTTTATATGCTGTCAAACTGGATAATATACTAGTCTCTGTAGATACTTATCATGTTGAAACTGCAAAATTAGCAGTACAATGTGGTGTTGATATAATCAATGATATTTCTGGTGTGCAAAATTTCTGCAAAATGGCTCAAGCGATAATTGATACTGATGTGCGATTAGTTGTTACTCATAATGTCCGTGATGATCTGGAATTTAGCAATGTTGATGACCCTATCAATGATATAATACGAGCATTTAATGATGTTTTATTACAGGCTGAGAAGATTGGATTCAATTCATCACGAATATTTTTCGACCCAGGGATAGGGTTTGGTAAAACAGTTGATCAAAATTGGAAAATTTTTAATAATTTATATCGATTAACACAGAGTTTTGAACAACCGATAATCTGTGCAGTCTCGAAAAAATCATTCTTAAAGAGTCGGTTGGACAATATTTCTCAGCAAGCATTGACAGTAGCAACAGCGTTGTTGACATACCGTGCTTTTCAACAGGGAGTACAGATTTTTCGTGTTCATGATGTTGTTGCAAATCGTACAGCACTAAATATGGCAAAATGTATAGTGACATGAATAGAATATTTTTTCATGATGTTGAAGTATTTGCACGGCATGGTGTAGATGATATTGAAAAACAATATGATCAAAGATTTTTGATATCAGTTATAGCTGATTACGATGCTTCGCGTGCGATGATATCTGATGATATATCAGATGCAGTAAATTATGCCACATTGTTGAATGTAGTAAAATCAACAGTGATGACGTCATCATTTGCCCTTCTCGAGCGGTTAGCACAACATCTTGCAGATGTTATATTTAAAGAATTTGATAAAATCATGGCATTGGAAATTATTATAAAAAAATTTCCTATAGCGCTGACAGAAGAATCATTTGTCGACATAGGGTTTTCTAGCAATTTTGTTCGCGATATATGAAACATCAATGTTATCTCGGAATAGGAAGCAATTTAGGCGACCGTATAGATAATTTACGCAATGCTATAAAATTGTTACAAAATGGTAGTATCGATATTATCAAGTGTTCTAATATTTACGAAACTGATCCGAGATATATCACAGAACAACCGTTATTTTTAAACATTGTATTAGATATAGTTACAGAATATTTACCATTGGAACTATTGAATCATGTACAAAACATTGAGAATGCTATGTTACGTATTCGGCAGGTCAAATTTGGACCACGGAACATTGACATTGATATACTGACATACGACAATATACATGTGGAATCTCCTGAGTTGACAATACCACATCCATTAATGTTTGAAAGAAATTTTGTGCTTACGCCGCTATTGGAAGTTCTACCGTCTAAAACATTGTACGGAAAAAATATACAGGAGCTCCAAGCATCATGTTGTGACCAAACGGTGCAATTTTTTTCTTCACCAGAGATATTATTTTAATGGTTGTAAAATTGTGCTATAAAAATCTTCGTTAGGCGGAATATTGATCTTTTGTGATGTTGTTATATCTGTTGTGAAGATAACATCTTTGCATCCGCGAACTATGACCAATGGGCATTGTTCATCACATTCTCCCATCGCGTAACATGCCATTGTTGCTAATGTATCAGCGATGTTAACAAATGTCATTTGTAATGGTCTGCCGAAAATATCATTTTGTCCAATACATTCTTTTACTGGTTGAAACCCGAATGTTCCTTGTGCTACCCCAACTGTCCCTCTCCTAAATGGAGATATTGTACTGTCGACAGATATCATGCCTAACGCTGATAGCTTAAATCTGTCACACAGGATCTTGTGAAGGTGTTGCAATAATGTTTCAACAGCTTGTGGCCATAGAATATAGTACCCATTACCATTGCTTTCATCAATCCCTGAGTAAGGGATAATTATACCATCCTTGATTGTCAAATGTGATGGGGTACTAAATTGAGCATCAGATTCTTGGTCGACCAATGTTCGTTTACCAATTGCACTAACACGAACACATCGTCCTTGTGCAACGGACAAACATTTCGTGGCTATACACAAGATATCACCGTCGATCAAACAAAGATCCTGTGTTTCAAATAACCGCGAAATGTTATCTTTTGGCGGATGCAATATACAAGTCTTTATTGGTATGATACTAATCACGTCGGCCGGATGCGAAATATTGTTTTAATCCATCTTGTGATGGTACCATCGATTGGCTGCCTTGTGTCCAATTCGCTGGACAGACCTCGCCATATTGCTCAAAATGCTGTAATGCATCGACCATACGTAATGTTTCATGGACACTACGACCGAGCGGCATATTGTTTATGACACAGTGCTGTATGATACCAGCTTTATCGATCAGGAATAATCCACGATATGCAACACGTTCGCCAGATATTGAAAATGTACCATCAGGATTTTCAACATATTTCCCAGCTAACACACAATAATCTTCTGATATTGTTTTATTAATATCTGATACTATTGGGAATGTTACACCAGCAATACCACCACGTTCACGTGGTGTTTCCAACCATGCTAAATGAGAATATTCCGAATCTGTAGAACATCCGATCAATGCTACATTTCTTTTTTCGAACTCATTCAAATACGCTTGGAATGATAAAATTTCTGTCGGGCAAACGAATGTAAAATCTTTCGGATAGAAAAATAGAACGACATATTGTTTATCCCGAAATTGCGACAGTGAGAAGTTAGGAGTAATAGTATTCCCATTGATGACCGCTGTAGCTACGAAATCAGGTGCTTGAGTTCCAACTAAAGGTTCCATGGTGGTGGTCTATATATCACGTAAATTTATTGCAGTAAAGCTGATTTTTAAAAAAAATGCTTTACTCTCTATATTTATTTTTAAAGTGGACGTTGTTTACACGAATATTGTTGATATGGGAAATTTAAAGAAAAAGCGTCGTTTGAAAATGAATAAGCATAAACGTAGCAAGCGTTCGAAGTCGAATCGCCATAAGAAACGTTTATGGGGAAATTAAACAACGGTGTAAGTTGTCGGATTTTTGCAACAGTAGGTATGCTGTTGCATTTTTTGTTTGTACGGAAGAAAATTGATGTTTTCTAGCAGGAAAAAATATTACTATTATCAATATGCAAAATTATTTGGACTTGTTGCAGTATGTTCTGACGCATGGTGAAATGCGAGATGATCGTACTGGTGTTGGGACGATTGGGTTATTTGGTGCTCAATTAAGATTTGGATTAAAAGAACATTTTCCGATAATTACTACTAAGTTAGTTAATATGAAGGCAGTGATTTATGAACTGTTATGGTTCATAAGTGGTAATACTAATGTAAAATTTTTGCAAGATCACGATGTCAAGATTTGGAATGAATGGGCAGATGAGAATGGTGATTTAGGACGTGTTTATGGTGCTCAATGGAGAACATGGCAATCTCCAGATGGCAGAGTTATTGATCAATTGGCCAATGTCATTGATCAAATAAAAAATGATCCGTATGGCAGGCGACATATTGTATGTGCGTGGAATCCAGGAGAATTGGACAAAATGGCATTACCTCCTTGTCATGCATTTTTTCAATTTCATGTATCGTCCGATGGTGGATTAAGTTGTCAATTATATCAACGTAGTGCTGATTTATT
>CAZPRW010000076.1:0-3899 GCA_964589405.1 uncultured Opitutales bacterium
ATCAGCTGTTCCAAAATAGAACTGCGGACGGTAACCATTAAAGAATGGAGTATGACGTCCTCCTTCATCCTTTGTCAATACATAAATTTCAGCCTTTGCTTTTGTATGTGGATGAATAGATCCAGGCTTTGCCAATACTTGACCGCGCTCAATGCCATCCTTATCAACACCACGCAACAACAATCCAACATTGTCACCAGCTTGTCCTTTATCTAACAATTTGCGGAACATTTCTACACCGGTAACTGTTGTCTTGGATGTATCACGCAATCCAACAATCTCAACTTCTTCACCAACTTTGATTGTACCACGCTCAATACGTCCTGTAGCTACGGTACCACGACCAGTAATAGAGAATACGTCCTCAACAGACATCAAGAAAGATTTATCAATGTCTCGCGCTGGCTCTGGAATATCGCTATCAATAGCATCCAACAACTCACCGATCGCCTTTACTCCTTCTGGCTTTCCTTCGAGAGCGGCCAATGCAGATCCTCTAACAACAGTAATGGAATCTCCAGGATATTCGTATTTATTTAATAACTCCCTAACTTCCATCTCAACAAGATCGAGCAATTCAGGATCATCCAACAAATCTACCTTATTCAAAAACACTACCAAATTAGGAACACCGACCTGACGAGCCAACAATATGTGCTCACGTGTCTGTGGCATAGGTCCATCATATGCACTAACCACCAATATCGCTCCATCCATTTGAGCAGCACCAGTAATCATATTCTTAACAAAGTCAGCATGTCCTGGGCAGTCTACGTGAGCATAGTGACGAGTTTCTGTTTCGTACTCAACGTGAGATACTGCAATAGTTACTGTCTTACTCGAATCACGAACAGTTCCTCCCTTAGTAACATCTGCATATGACTTAAATTCAGCCAACCCTTTGTCTGACTGCACCTTCAACAATGCTGTCGTCAAAGTAGATTTACCATGGTCAACGTGTCCAATGGTACCAACATTTACGTGCGGTTTTGTTCGCTCGAACGTTTCTTTTGCCATTTTCTTTTTTTCCTTTTTTTGTAAAAAACCAAACTCTATGTAAAACAACATGGAGCCCCCGAGCAGACTTGAACTGCCGACCTCATCCTTACCAAGGATGCGCTCTGCCAACTGAGCTACAAGGGCACCCACTATCAGCAATCAGCCGCCAATAAGAGCCGCCATTTGCATAACATTCCCGCAAAATGCAGCACCATCAACAAACGTCAACACTTATTTTACAGACACACATCTTTTTTGACAGAAACAACAACGACCAAACCGTTAGTCAGCTATGCGCCTATATTTATTTGCGCAAAACTTTTACATTTTTACAAAAATTACCTTGCTAAGAGAAGAAAACAATACAACCAAATGGCGAGTATGAGAAATCACATACCACAAAAAGAACATTTTTTAAGCAATACACAGATCACAACCTTGAAGCGGCATGAAACACGAAAAATACGGCAACAGACAGAATCTTCCTGTTTCGCACGACCTAGCGATAACACGACACCGACAAAAGACATTTCAGAACGACAATGTTTACACGAACTTCCGCCAGAAATTAAACCGACATATCGCGCGTATTTTTCAAAGCATCGTATTATCCCTAAATGCGTAAGGAAAGAAAGAAACATAGGCAATAAACTAAAAGAACTAGGACTTAACATGGACGGCAAATTCAATATGGTTTCACTCCCGAAAACACGAGATATTCCTGAAGAAATCAAAAATTTCTCGACACCATCAAAATCACAGATGAATTTTTCTGAACGAGCCGAGATATCTTCTTTACACTTAAGCAACCACAAACAAGAATACTACGATTACGTACGCACCAGTATTGAACAAATACTAAATACACAGGTCAACGATAATGAAAAAAGAAACATGATTTATTCCTTCATGGACACTACAAAAAATCAGCTTCTAGATGGCACGCTAGAATTACAAAACAAACGACAACGAAAAATATCTTGTTGCAAATGCAATAAAGATTTCAAATTTATACCAGTTGAAACACAAGTTCACCACTTGATACCACAAGAATTATTCAACGATACAAAAGAGAGATTTGATTCAGTATACTTCAAAACATTACAGGACGCATTTAAATTTGTAAATTTTGATAAACACAGTTGTCACAACCTGCTTAGTTTACCAATTTCCAGCTGTCTCTCGAACGAAGCAAGCAATATGCTCACACCACAAAAAGAACGTAAACTCGATGGTCGCACACCACATAATGGCAGCCACCCAAAATACACGGAAGATGTAAAAAACAACGTCATTAGAATTTTCGCCGACCTAATATCAAACATCGAAGATGATACAAACAATATAAAAAATCATAAGAAAAATAATACAAACGATATAGAAACTCATAAGAAAGCCGCCAGCAATGCTCTGGCAGCATTAGCCGCGAACTACGAACATCATTTACTCAGTGGAGAAAAATTTGACACATGGGGCGAATCATGTACACAGCAATCCGCCATCAGGCCAAAAGCTCAAAAATGCCAAAATAGCCAACAAAAACCTGGCACACGACTGAATATAACATCCAAGCAGCAGTACGCTCGAAACTTACTTTCTGATGAAGATGATACTGACATAAACCAGTCCTTCGATCGATGCACAGAACATGAACAAAAAAAATGCTATCACACAGTCTAACTTAAACAACGACAAATATCGCCAACAAATATAACTACGTTATGAATTCATAACAAATGGCATAGCAACATCAATATGAGCTGGAAACTCATATTGATGTACACAAAAAAATTTTTTCATAAAAACAAGCCATGTAAATGGCATATCAAACAATACGCCGTACGCAAATACGAAAACATTACATACAATATATTCGTTCAGGAACGAATATTCCGCACCAACACAAAAAAACAGCACTCATTTATCTGAAACACCAGACCATAAGAGCCTACAATCCAAAACACAAATCGCAAAATCAACATAAATCATTACGCTCGGAAAAACAGTTACAAAACTGGGGAAATAGGCATTCTTCGTTAAAAACGAACCTTATACATACCAAGTACAGCAAAAACAATGGTTTATTGACGAATGACACCTGCAACCGTAAAATAACAAATCATTGATAGCAAACCATCCCACATATCACACAATAATTAATTCTTTCCTTTTTTAAAACTTTTTATACTTTTCCCTTTTTCGCTAAAAGCATGCATGAAATAAAAAAGTTATCATCTGGAAATGTTGTTGCCATGACATTGTCTGGCAAACTTACGCATGACGATTATGCAGACATAGTGCCGTTTTTAGCGAAAATCATAAAAAAATATAAAAAAATACGTATACTCATTGAATTAATAAATTTCGAAGGATGGGCAGGAATTGCAACACTAGACGACATTGTTTTTGTCTTCAGATATTCTGCATACATTGAACGAATGGCATTCCTTGTCCATGCACAACAAAATAAACTAGCATTGTTACTAGAACGGCCATTCGGACGGGCGTTCGGCGGAAACGTAAAGTATTTTCACGAGCAATACAAGCAAGACGCTTGGAATTGGATATGCGATGGTGCATATGATGTTGCATCAACAAATTTTCCAGAATAACAACATAAACAACCACATTCTGTTCACACAACATATCTTGTCTTGATTTTATAATCATATTATTTAAAAATGCCAGAATGGGAAGTTATCTGCCTTTGCCGTATATTTATGAACGAGATGGTCGCAATGAACGATCGTGGGATATTTATAGTAGATTATTGAAAGATCGTATCATTTTTATCGGCACGCAAATAGATGATTTTGTCGCCAATGCAATAGTCGCACAGCTTCTATTCCTTCAAATGGAAGACCCAAAAAAGGACATTCATATTTATATAAACACTCCTG
>CAZPRW010000077.1:0-3896 GCA_964589405.1 uncultured Opitutales bacterium
GGTGCATGTATAGTTGCTACAGCAACGTATATTCGTGTTCCATTTTTTCCCGTACAATTTACGTTCCAGACGTTGGCCGTTATCATGTGTAGTGCGTTTTTTAGACGGCAGGTTGTATTGGTTGGTCTTGGATTGTTCACGTCGTTTGCTTGGGTTTTTAATCCGTTGACGTTGGGGTATATTATTAGTTTTTACTTAGTGCCGTTTGTGGTTGGGCAGGTACGTACTGGTTGTTCATCACTACGTATTATTAGTAAATTATTGTGTGCGCATGCGATGGTGTTGACGATTGGTAGTATTTGGCTATCATGTTGTATTGGTGTGCGTGATGGATTTGTCCATGGGTGTTTATTTTTTATCCCTGCAGAAATGATCAAGCTCGCGATAGAATATATCGTACTAGTTCGTTTTAAGAGCAGGTCGTAGTTGTTGTTATATGGAGAGATGACAGAGCGGCCGATTGTGTAGCATTGGAAATGCTATGTACTGGAAACGGTACCGAGGGTTCGAATCCCTCTCTCTCCGCCATAATTTCATGTAAAATATTTTTGATTGCTGGTAGTTTTTGTTGTTCAAATTTTCCTGTAGTTGATTGTTGTTTTTGTTGGAACAAGTGTAGTTTTTTCAAAAATTTTTGGTTTTAATGCACTGTTTCTTGAATTGATACTCTGATGTCATGATTGATTATCAACAATTCACCATTGTCTCTTCGTGTTATTCAATCATTTTTGTGTAAAATTGTATAATTTTTGTGTTTATAATTGATAAATATTGATCATGCAGTTGATACAATACTGTATTTTGTGGCTTAAAAAGTAAATGAACGTATTTATTCATCAATAAATTATCGTTTTTGTAGAAAATTAGCCTTGCTTTTTGCTGTCGAATACACAACATGACCTGTGTTGCGTGTATCGTTGCACGCAGATAAGATATGGACTTACACGCATACGTTGATGACTTGTTAGAAGCGATAGGAGTGTCGTTAGAACTACCTGGATTATCGCTAGATGAAAACAATCATTGCGTATTGTTGTTCGATGATAAAGTAGTATTAAATATCGAACTTAACGAAGAAAAAGAGTTACTGGTAATATATTCATATCTTGGAGAGGTGCCGTTTGAAGGCCGTGAAATAATTTTTGAAACCCTACTAGAATCTAATCTATTCTGGAAAGATACACAAGGTGCAACGATAGGAATAGATAAACAGACCCAAACTGTAGTGCTAGCATTTCCAATGGAGCTCCCCCTAAAAAGAAAAGAGATTTTCGAAGAGCGATTGGCCTTGTTTGTTGAAGTTACAGAAAGCTGGATAAAGAAGCTGGAAAAATTATCAACAGATGCAGAGTTAATAGCTAACGAAGAGCAATGAGCATTGACCAGTTCTTTTCTCATTGCCTAGGAGAGGGAGGGCGTATGGTGAAAATTTTAATGCCGGGACTTGGAAACAATGTACCGCCTTTAGCAGGTACAAACGGTTCGTCTGTGAAAGGCGTGCGGGTGTATTCTGCGTATTCTGATCTTGGCTTGTTCAATGTGCGGACAAATGTTATAAAAACCAGGCCGCTCGCAAAACATCGTATTGAAAAACAGCAGACAAATGGTTTTTATCAGACGTCATCGTTGTCAATGTTTAGTGGGACTGGTATGAAGATTTCAAAATTTCGTGGCCGTGTAAAAGTTCTTTGTAGATGATTTTCAAAATTTCCTTGATGCCAGTAATTGAATTGCACACTTGTGCAAGTGATCCATCGATGTCAAATTTATTCAATAAATAAAACGTATTTTAATTGTTTTTCTATGATCAGTTACCAGATCATAATTGTATATAAAATTATTGCATGAGCCATTCAAAATACGAGTGGGTGACATTGTAATCTTTTGAAAAAATTTTTAATTAAAAAGATAAGTTGCCAGTATGATTTTCATGTGCAATGTTGATGAATCATGCATGATGGAGATTGTCAGCAGCGAGATATTGAAAGCAGATGGAAGCGTGTACGGTTTGTAAAAAAGATATTGCGTTATATGCCGCGCAAAGCATCGATTCATCGATATCCCGTTTTGAATAGGTTTTCAAATATTGCACGACAGCGTGCTTATTTATGGTCATTTCGTGTTACTGAGATCACGCCTGCATTTTATTTAGGATGGATAATAACATTAACCCCGATCCCATCGGTATTACAGATTGTCATAGCATTTTTCGCAGCGATTATTTGCCGTGCTAATGCGATGATATTGGTATGTTTACAGCTTTTATCCAATGCCTTTACATTTGTTTTTCTATGGGCGATAACGCATAGGGTTGGAACATTTGTAGTGAACTTGCTAGGGACAGAAAATTTACAGGTTGTTTCTGGAGAACATACGAGTGGTATTTTGCACTATAGTGAACGTGCTATACGTGGTTTTGCGACAATTTTATTGGGCGCGCTGGTCCTTGGTTCAATATTAGGGTTTATCAGCAGTACAATTTATAAGTATGTTGCACGATATTATGCTAGGAAGAACAGGTGAAATGGATGTTGCGGTATTAACAGGCGAATCGTCAAAACAGCGTGCGGTCATACATTTGTAAAATGTTATGATATGTCATGGTTTGCGAGATAACGTTTTTCAGCAGACTTGCGTTCTTGACTGAAAATATTGCTTTTTAACACAAAAATGCTATGCAATGTTATTTGCAATAATTTCAAGTTTATTAATTTCATTTTTGCTGTTATTCGTGTAAGATTTTAAACGATTTGGGTTGGTTTGGAGCTCCGTTACTATCATTTGTAGTAACGGAGCGAGCTTGAAATTAGAGTGCTTATCCCAAAACATGTCGTATTTGAAATAAAGGCCTTGTGCATAAACTGCTTTATCATCTAATTCTGAGAATGGTGCGCATAAGACTTCTTTAAGTTTTTCTATTTCTTGACTGGTTGGAGAGGAAGGAACATTAAAAAAGGAATGGAAGCGGCTCATCTGCAAAGCGGATAATAACTCTTCTGATTCGCAAATTGCGAGTATTTTGCGCATTGTACCTATGCCGTATGCGGAATTTATGTAACGAGCAGGCATCTGTTTGCTACAAATAATCATTTTAAGTTGTTCATCACTTAGGTTAAAACAAGTAATGATAATTTGCTCATCTGTTGCTCGTTTTGCCGTATCATTTAGTTGACATAGCTCACTGCCAGTTTGTTCCTGTTTTGCTCTATCAGAATTTGCGTATTGCGCGAGTTGTTTGTCAATTATTATGCCTGTGAAATTTTATTAACGACAAACAATTTACACAACAGTCAACGTGAAATATATCATCATGATATGATTTTTTCGGCTTGAAAATGATTTAACCGCTTGTCAAGCAATTAAAAAGACCCATCTCAGTTGTTGTTGCGGCATTCTCAATTTTATCTCTATTTTTTTCATAAAATTCATGACGATCCGGGTTGGTTCTGAGTTCTGTTACTATCATTAGTCGTAACAAAGCTGTATTTACTGTGTTTGATTTGCACCAAAATGTAACGTTTTCTTGTTGTTCGAAATCATCGTCATTTACTTTAAAGATGAATGATTTGGCATGATCTTTATAACTATCGCATTTGATTTTTACTTTTTCATCGCTATCAAGTTTTTTCGTCGTTATATTTTCCAATGTTGTTGCGTTAGATTCGTCATTAGTTGTGTTTTCCAATGCTTCTAACAAATCTTTTGATTCGCAGATAGTTAGCTTCGTTCGCATTGTTATCATACGATATGCGATTTCTCTCGCAGATACTTTGAGCTCGGTATTATCCATGATTGTTTCGAGTTGTTCATCGTTCAGCCAAAGGCAGGCAGTCGCAATGTCTGCACCGTTTAGCCGTTCTATTTTATCGCAAAAATACGTAAAAAAAGGATATATA
>CAZPRW010000078.1:0-3841 GCA_964589405.1 uncultured Opitutales bacterium
TCTCTTGTTCTCCGGTACACAGTAACATGTCTAACTCTTCAGGAGATGGAGTAGAAGAGATAGCATTTGCCATTTTTAAAAGATTATTTGTCATTCCAGCACGTGCTGATACAACAACAATCATATCATTTCCAGCAATGTACGATTGCTTTACTCTGTTAGCGACATGTTGAATGTGTTCTATGTCCTTAACAGAAGTGCCGCCATATTTCTGAACAATTGTTGCCATTATCACTTTTTCGTAAATTTATATTCTGTACCTTTGGCCAATCTGACAATGTTGTCCTTATGTCGCAAAAAAATAATTATGTTTAATACTGCTGCTAATGCTATGCATTCAATGGGATATCCGAACAAATATGTTGTAAGTAGGATAGTAAATGCAAAACATAATGATGCAAATGACACTATTCTTGTGGCATGAAAAATTACAAGCCATACCATTACTCCTATGATAAACGTTCTTGGCATAATTGCTAAAATACCACCCATTGATGACGCTACACCTTTTCCGCCACGAAAATGATGAAATATAGAAAAGCTATGGCCGATCAATATTCCAATGATAGAATATATTGCTAGTTTTAGATTAAAATGATGTTCTGTTGAAAAAAAATGCGTCATTATCCAACAAGGAATAAATCCTTTTAAAAAATCTAGAACGAATACCAAATTCCCAGCAGATGCACCTATTGTACGTTTGACATTTGTTGCTCCGGGGCTGCAACTTCCAATTTCAAAAATATTTTTATTATAACGTCGTGCGACTATGGCACCGAATGAAATTGACCCAATAAAATACGCTACGATACAACATGCTAAATATGATACCATACGAACAAATACAAAAAATAGACGCTGCTGACTTTTTTGGCAATAAAATTTATATACAGGGTAAGTAATCCAATAATAAATTCATGATTGTAATGTCGTAATTACCAGATTTCATAAGTATTGTATGTTGTGTTTTTTGTTTTGGCATTTTGAGTGACGCATCTATGTTGGTTTAGAACATGCAATTACAGGATTATGATGCTCGACAACGATTTGTTACAGAAATTGATGAAAATTTTTCTGTAATTGCGCCAGCTGGGGTAGGGAAAACAACAGCGATTACTAATCGTATAGCAAATTTTGTAATCAATGATGTTCAGACGAATGACGAAGAACATTCTTTGACGAAAACATTGGTAGCTGTTACATATACAGAAAAAGCAGCATGCGAAATAAAAGAACGTACCATTATAGCAATAGATGATAAATGCAAAGATAATGAGTTGTTGCAAAGTGCATGTCATGAACGAATAAATAATGCTTTTTTTGGAACAATACATTCCTTTGCATTGAATTTTATTCGTACATATGGACATTTGATGGGAGTTCTATCAGAGATAGAAGTATTGCAAAATGATGATGATATATGGATGTCATTTTTAGAAGAGTTGGACGATCCATTAGCATGTGTTCCGCAATATTTGCATGGTGATTTTAAACGTTTTATCGACGTTGATAAATTTATTAATGATGCTCGGTCATGTATAAATTGCAAGCAGTCAAATAGTGATTTTAGATGCGCTCCTAATGTTGTTTTTGATAAAATTTTACAGTTTTCTCCAAAACCAACGATGACCGCTGTAATAAAATATCAAAGTTCTATTATTGAATGGTTAGATTTTTGTAAGCATGGAATGCCATATGTTATGCCTGATTATAAGTCGTCATGTACAACACAGTCATTTTTAGATGTTTGTGACGGTGTATTTTCTGAATTCCATGAATGGAAAGATTCAATGATTAATAATTTTATTGCGGAAATTGCATGTCGTTATCGCAAATATCGTATGAGACATGGGAAATTACGATATGATGATTTAATCACATGTGCTGTAGAATTGTTGTCTAATGAGACAGTGATCCAGGAAGTCGAAAAACTGCCATATCGCGTGCTTCTTGATGAAGCGCAGGATACCGATGAACAACAATTTCGGTTATTATTGGGAATATCACAGAATATTTTGCATGAAGGGATTTGCGTAGATATTGAAAAGAATTTCCCTAAAAGTGGTTGTTTTTCAATGGTTGGCGATGTTCAACAAGCGATTTATTGTGAACGTGCTGATGTGCGGTTTTATCAATCTTTGCATGAACAATTATTGAAAAATTGTTGTGTCAAAGATCTTGTTTTTTGTGTTACTATGCGATGTCCTATCGCTGTTGTAAATTTTGTAAATCAACGATTTAAAACCATTTTTCGTGATATAAATTTTGTTCCATTATTGGCTAGGCCAGACGCTATAGAAGGTTCTGTTGAGGTTGAAAAAATATCACGAAAGCCAGACATGGAAGATGCTGCTAAAATTGTTTGTGACCATGTCTCAAATATGTTTTTGAGTAAAACATGTGATGATTTTAATGTAACAAAATGGTCGGATATTGCAATTTTAGCACCACGAAAAGATTGGTTAAACGAGCTTTATGACGATTGTGTAGAAAGTCATTTGCCAGTACAAATTCATGATGGAAATGTACGAGAAAATATTGCATCGCCATTGCAATGGTTGGCATCTTGTGTACGTTATATTAATAATCCGATGGATCGGTTTGAATTTGCCGGTATTTTACGTGAAATTTTTGGTATTTCTAGCAAAGAGATTATCAATTATTTTACATATAATAATAGTTTTCAGTGCAAGAAGATCGATGATCAATTTGATCATTTTCGACGCCAGAAAGCTTATATGACGTTATCTCAATTATTGTTTTATGTGATAGAAAATATAAATTTATTTGAGAGGATACAATGTTTATCATTATATAGTGATTTTGAGTGGATGCATGAAAAAAATCGTGTGTTGGAATTGTGTTATTTTGCAGATTCTCAAAACATGACACTATGGGATGTTGAAGAATTATTTGTCGCGCATTTATCAATGCCAGCAAATGATGGATCGATCGATGACAATGCTATACAAATGATGACATATCATAAGAGCAAGGGGCTAGAATGGCCTATAGTAATTTTACCATTTTTGTCACGAGGTCGGCAATTAAAATCTGGAATGAAATGCGATGAAAACGGTCGATTATATGACGTTATATATAATAATGAGTGTCGATTATTATATGTTGCATGCACACGTGCAAAACAACGATTGATATTATGTGATGATAGTGATGTTTTTGATACAAACTTGCGATCTGGCATGGTATCATCATTACAAATTTTATCATCACATAAATAGAGCATACGATATTTTTTTTACAGAATGCTCGTGATGTAGTATTCTGCAAGCTTGGTTTGTGTTTTCGTGAAAACAAATGTCATTAATATAAATCTGTTGTTGCTAATGGAACGTCTTTGATGACATATTGACGGAATTGTTTCCCAAGTATTTGTTTTGGAATCATTCCTGTCGTTAGTATGCCTTCAATGATTTGAATCGTATTGTCACATTTTTGCAGAATATAATCAAGCTTTATAGGTTGTAAATTGTTAGCACTATCATGTCGTAGGAGTAATAAATTAATATTTTTTATTCCTAATTCACGAAGTGCCATTCCGTAAAGCACTAATTGTAAGCTGTTATATTTTTTTATCAATGTTACGATATTGCGCTCTGTCAGTTCAATATCATTTCCTGTTTTGAAGTCTATGATAGTAACATTGTTGTCGTTGTCAGTTGAGTGTATGTCGTAACAATTTGTTGCTATAAAATCAATTATTCCGGATACTGATAATTTTGTTGATCCTATTGTGATATACGACGTTGTTGGTAGTTTGTATTCACTGAAAAAATATTTCCATTCAGTGTGTGATAATAACCGAAGTGATAATTTATGG
>CAZPRW010000079.1:0-3706 GCA_964589405.1 uncultured Opitutales bacterium
AAAATTTCTGTTCCGAAAAATGTTTTTGCGAATATGTTATATCGTGCTTTTCATCCGGAAGAAAATATATTAACATTGCCATTTACATCGCAACAAAAACATCCTGCACAGTTGTTTGTGTCTAATTATATGACGCCAGTAATATGTCCGGCAATACCTGGTATTCAAAAAGAACAGCTGATGGAAATACGATTTTTTGTTCCTGCGAGCTTAGTAAGTATATTGGATTGTACGGAGAGCATATTCGGGAACGCTGGATCGCCGTTATTAAAAGAAAATGATATTGCTTTTGACCCGGAAGTATGGTGTGGATATACTGGATGTATTGTTTTCGCTCCTCAATTGAGAAAATGCACAAAGAAGGAGTTAGGATTGCCACATATTAGTGATGCTACCGATCGACAACGACGTGATGGCATGTGCTGGGAGTGCGAAGATGAACTATATCATGATGGAAAGCCATTTAAAATAATGGCACGTGACGGCGGTAAAGTAATAGTATCTATTGTAGCAGATAGTTATAATGGATATGGTAAGAAAGAGATAAAGACCCAAATGTCATACGTTGCTAATTTGATGGGATTAGCAGAAGAAGAGCATTCTGGTGGAACATTAGTATATCCACGTTTTGACCTAGGTGATGTATTTAATTATAAGTTGCGATTTGGTGATGAGTATACATTTGAGAATACTATAAAATGTTGTTGCGATAGTATCATCATGCATGATGGATATGCTGTAGATAAAAAATATGATAATATTGTTTATTTGCCAGAGTCTGCGGAGTTTATACTGCCAACATTGCAAATTTCATGGAAATATAATGATGTAATAAATTCATTGCCACTAGAAATAGGAAAAATATATGTAATGCCATCTGGGTACCGTATTCATGTAGAAAGACCTGATATTCGTGGTGCACGATGGAAAATGATAGGGACATCGTCGAATGGTGTATTTTGTTATAAGCCAGCGACTGTATCAGGTGGTGGAAAATCTGAAATTGCAAAACAGATAGGAGTTTTCGTATCATCAGGACCAACATTAGTACACGATTATAAACAAGATTTCGAACACGCTAAGGAGATTTGTAACAAAGACTTTTCTCAGCGGTTTAAATCTAAAGAAAAACATGATGATCGTACATTGTTGGACAAAAATAGGACATTAGGCAGTGTAATAAAATTATTAACACCAAATGATTACTATACTGATGAATATAATGAATGGATAAGGTCTATTCCTCAGCATATTTTGACATTGATTTTTAATATCAAACGATTCAGTCGTGATTTTGATAATGAAGACTGGGAGAAGTTGTTTTCTGTTGATTGTATTAATGGTGCGTATGGCAATGAATTGAAATATAAACAGGAGCGTCTATACGAACATTATTTGCGTGTTGGGTTTGATGAGAATGACCGATGGAGATTATTTGCACTACGTGATGATTTTATTCCGTCAGAAAAGTTTCAATTGGCTGATGATATTACAGTTTCTACAGTATTTCCATCAAAGAATTTACCATATAGTATTCCTGGATGCGATTATCCTTCTGTAAAAATTGTTCATAATTGTGAATATAGATTATATCAACGTCCAGACGAAGCAATATTGCCTGGATATGACGTCGAGACAGAAGAAAATATGACACATGAAAATCTTTTTACGTGCAATTTCCGGCCATTGACAAGGAATGCTGTAAAAGAAATGATGAATGATAGTATCCGATTTGCACAGTATTCCGACGTTATGCAAAATATGTTGAAAAACTTTGTTAACGATGAAACTGGTCCGAGCTACGTAGTTTGTCCGTCGGAACTACGAACAATGCCAAATGGCAGTATTAGTAAAAATCAACGATATCTTCAAGATCGTGTTGATATGTGTGAACATTTTAAAACATATCTTATTACATTATCTGCTCGTTTGTACCGTCGACATGATGGTAATATTGATATAAGAAAGTCTCCTGTTCAATCGATTTTGTCAGGAAGAAGAAATAATCCACGTGAGGTTGGTGTTCGTCCATTATGTGTTTATGGTCCGTTGCATTATATGGAAACTCCGGAGTTGTTCATGGAATATTTGTCAAGTATGACAGGAAAATCTCCGTCGACTACTGGTGCTGGGTTAGAAGGTGCGATGACAAAGGGACCATTCAATTGTTTAAACAGTGTATATGATTTAAACAATGCATTGCTTGGGTTTATATTGACAGAATATGCTGGATTTATGTCGTCTGCAGGATATGTTGGCCCAAAGACGCGAGTTGCCCATGATATCACATATTTATTGCCAGAAATTTGGTGCAGAATGACCAATCAAGAACGGACACCAAGTTTTTTGATAGAACATAAATATCTTGAAAAATGTAATAATTTTGAATACAATGGAGATGCCGTGCATGCTGAGCGATTAGGATACCGTATTACTAGGAAGTTTGTTCGTGTATTTGGAGCACGTGTATTTTCATTGCCAGATACGATATTTACTGATGATATGTTACGACCAGAATGTCAAGACATGGATGTTTTTGTTGAGAGCATGTCGACGATAATTGATGCACATAAACGAGCGGCGGAATTGGTTATAGGGGATGATGGTGCAAAAGATGCGATTCCTCCACTAAAAGCCCTGTTATACGTTACAGCATATGGTGATTATGATGGCATGCGATTAAATGATCAATCATTTCGTGAATTATTCCACCGTGATAATGTAATAAATAGTGATTGGTACAATGAACGATTAGAACGATATCGATCATCACAGTTAGAACATTTAAATGCAGGCAGGTTGCGATTGTTAGGATTAAAGGGAGCATTGAGATGTGTTCCTGATTGGATAATGTCGCGTATGCGATCATTGGATAATCAGATATCTTTTGTGTCATCGTCAGAGTACATTGATGCGATATCTGGTACAATCGGCCAAAATGTATTTATAAATCAATTATAAAACAGGATATAATGACATGGATAAGATTTTTGATTTATTTTCTGAGCTTGCTACGAACAAACATACGAAAGATGACATTCGTAAATTTGTAAATGATGGGAAAAAATACCTAGATAAAGGGATGGAATTATTAAAGACTACTGATCCAGAACGCATATGTAATAAATTTTTGGAAGTATTTCCGAAGAGCATCATGAAAGCATATGACGATGGTAAAATTTCCGAAGAGGCATTAGAAGAGGTCAGAAAGTTCGGAGTGATATATCCATCCGAATTAAGTGATAATTTTTATAAATTGACAGCTGCTCTTTTGGAGCTCGCAAAATCTGAAAAAGCACGTTCAGGAGAGTCAGCAAGTTGAGAAGTATGTGAGTTGTTTTGGTGTGGTTGTAAATTAGTTAATGGATGATTTGAAAATAAATTGGAGATTTAGGGATGAGCGATGTGGTTTCAGGACCAAAATGTTCAATGCCAGAAATTAGGGAATCTAAAAATGTATTTTTAAAGTTGTTTAACTTTTTTCGTCACAATGTGAAAGGTGGGGATTCTGATTCTAAAACATATGTGATCAAATATGGGAATATTAAATGTCATTTTGTTGGTAGCAAAAAATTAACATGCAGAAGTGCAGACGTGGGTACTTATGCCGCTGTCTTCATCGGAATGTATAGAAGTCATAAAAATAAAGAAGCTGTCAAGATTCTTGCAAATATGGACAAAGACGTCGCTGGCAAGATTCTTGAAG
>CAZPRW010000080.1:0-3682 GCA_964589405.1 uncultured Opitutales bacterium
ATACAAATTCCCGATTGATTGCTGTTGCAAGCGAGCAACACCTGCTGGCGATGTCATGTCAGCAATTTTTCCATATAGTTCGTTATCTTCCATACTGTTGTTTTCTAAAAAGTTAAACACATTTGCCAGTGTTGAATTGCCTGACAGTTTACCTTCCTCTGCATCATTTGGATCAATTGGCTGTCCTTTATGTTCTTGAATGAAAGCCTTTATTGCTCTTGTGTCATCAGTCTCGCCGATAAATTGCTCTAATTCTCCAACAGTCAAAGGATATATGCTATCAGGTGTTTCTGCTGCTAACGACCAGTATTCCTGTTCTCCCAATAAGAATGTATTAAACTTTCTGTCGACAAAATTTTCATTAGCTGCATCATCTCGCAACATCGAGCTCAATACTATCTTCAACGGAACTTCAAATAATTTTGCATCATTTTCATCAAGTCTTAATTTTGTTTGTGCTTGTTCTAGAAAGATGTCTGATATTCCATCATATGCTTTCAAAAATGTCTCGCCTGGTACTACCAAATCGCGTAATCCATTTGCAACATTCCCATTATATACACCTGTCACAGCTCTCGCAACCTCTGCGGCACAAGCACTATGTGCCATATTTTCACTGTATGGAACATTGAACACAATGTTTAATGCTAGTTGTAGTTCCAATAATTCTCCTACTTTGCGACCGTTAGGTTTTGTATATAATCCATCAAATCGGCCGATTGATCGCTCTATTTGTTCTTGTGCGTATACTCCAAATAATACTTGTCGACGTTCTTTCGCTGTGTTGCATTGATTAAGCAAATCTCCTAGTTCAAGTTCTATCTTCAATTTCGCTAATCCTGTTGCAAATGCATCACTGCATGTATTCATATACGTGCGAAATTCAGTTAATGCTGATATGTATTTTTCAGCTGCTCTTGCTTTTTCTTCTTCTGACGCATTGACATATCGTTCGCAATAACTCTTCAAACAGTTCAGACAATCCATTTTTTTGGCATTACTTGCACGATTATGGCCACACACTAGATTGATGACCCTTTGTACAACATGCTTGTCTTCATCTTTGCTCAAGAATGATGTATACTGATCATTAATTGATGGTTGTATTGATGGTTGTCCCTTTATCCTGATATGCGGATGGTTATTTTGTAGTCTTTGTGCTAGTGGACATTCTGGACTGATAACAACAACAAAATCGTCAGCACAATTTGAGATATCAATAGAATCTAGCCGTGGCGATCCAGACACATCAAGCTCGCCATGTAGATTTCGGCAAAAAACTTTCAACTTTTCTAATTTCGGGGAATTTGGAATGTTCAATTCAGTTATATTGGAACCTAACACGACTAAAGTCTCTAATTTTGTGGAATTTGGAATGTTCAATTGCGTTAGCTTGGAACCTGACACGATTAAAGTCCCTAATTTTGTGGAATTTGGAATGTTCAATTGCGTTAGATTTGGACATGACACGATTAAAGTCTTTAAGTTCGTGAAATTTTGGATAATCAATTGAGTTAGATTTGGACATGACACGTTTAAAAACGTTAATTTCGGGGAATTTGTGATGATCAATTGCGTTAGATTCGGACATGACACTTTCAAATCCGTTAAGTTCGGAAAATTTCCGATGATCAATTGCGTTAGATTATTGCAATTGTTTACGTAAAAACTTACCACGTTGACATTTTCGAATACCTCAAGAATTTCTTGTGCCTTTTCATTTAGAATGTCTTGGCCAACAATTCCAAGTTCGTACTCGCCATTGCCGATATCTTTGCATTCAATCAAGCCTTGATATCGCTGTATCAATGCATCAACATTATCACCTATTGGCACAGGCGGTTCATTATTCATATCATCAGGGAATTGTACCGATTCACCTATTGGTGCAGGTGATTCATTATTCATATCATCAGGGAATTGTACCGATTCATCTATTGGTGCAGGTGATTCATTATCATCGTTATGTTGATCGCCAGCATTATCATATTCCATTGTTTTAGCATTTCGTGTCCACAAACTTCTTATACTAGCAAACAATTGACATACAGAACTAAAGATATAGCTAAACGCAACTGTAATGCTATGTATGTAGCTTGTTGACAATGCTTTACCGTCGACAGGCGCTCCATTACCATTATTTGATGGTATGCTATTATTCATGATACAACTTAATAAGTTAACTATTCGGATTGTATGTCTTCTGCGAAAAATATCAATCTTTTCGTGTTTTTTATTAGAAATTGCAGTTTTATTGTTGTTATTTAACCAATTATTGCATTGGAATTTTCAAAGAAGGTGTTTTTTGTACTATCAAAATTAAGGCTGATGTTGATTTGTGTTCTGATATGTAATCTTTCGATGTCAAAATATTATTCTTGATCGCAAAACAAGTAGAGAGCTAATATGGCAGATACATTTGGGGAAACAAAGAATCGACATCAATTGCAAAAAAAGATTTCGCTGTAAATGAAATTCACAGCGATTGCGCTTGATTATATATATCGTATAGTTTATTATCGTCGTCCGTTTATCCTGATATGCGGATGGTTGTCTGGTAGTCTTTGTACTAATGGACATTCTAGACTGATAACAACGACAAAATCGTCAGCACAATTTTGGATATCAATAAGACATAGCTGTGGCGATTCAGACATGTCAATCTCGCCATGTAGATTTTGGCAATCATATACGTCCAACCACATTAAGCCTGGGGAATTTTGGACAATCAATTGAGTTAGATTCGGACATGACACCTTCAAAACCTTTAGGTTCGTGGAATTTGGGACAGTCAATTGAGTTATATTGTTGCAACCTTCTATGTTTAAACTTTTTACGTTAACATCTTTGAATGCCTCAAGAATTTCTTGTACTTTTTCATTAGATATTTCTTTACTTTTAAATACAAGTGCGTAACCCCCATTGGAGTGCTGTTTGCATTCAATATGAATGCCATATTTCTTCTGTAATTCAGCAACTTTAGTCTTCTGTTCTTCCTGCGATAAAATAGTCGGCTGTTCTGTCTCTATGGTCCTGTTTGCAATTACTCCTGAATTAACAGAACTATTGACTGTCTGTGGCATCCCGCCTGTTGATACAGATCGGAAATCATGTTCTGGCATCCTGTTTGGACCTTCTTCAGGATGAGATCCTATTTCATTTGTGATGTTTTCGTTGTTTGTTGAGTTTGTATTCATATAAAATTCCACTTCTTCTGGAGGAAATTGTGTCGAAAATTTGCAAATATGTCAATGCTTTTTTATTTTTTGCAAAAATTTTAATGTCATTACATTGGTGATCGAACGTTATGTTGGTGTACATGAAATTTGAACAATAACATGCAATAAAGTGCTAAACATTAGCGCAACAGACAATTTGTCATTTTCACAGCTGCCTAAAATAGACTTAATTTAACATATACCGCTAAATAAGATTACATAGTGTCACATTCTATAAACGCACAAAATAATAGCCACTAAGCTTTGACACAATAAAAAACATGGTGGAGCCGATCGGGATCGAACCGACGACCCCCACAATGCCATTGTGGTGCTCTTCCAACTGAGCTACGGCCCCGACGATAAAACAAAAATGGCACGCCACGCAGGAGTCGAACCCGCAACCTTCTGATCCGTAGTCAGACGCTCTATCCAATTGAGCTAGTGGCGCATCGCACTAATGG
>CAZPRW010000081.1:0-3668 GCA_964589405.1 uncultured Opitutales bacterium
AAGATTTGGCCAAACACCTGATGAATTGCGAAAAAAATCTGGTTATAAAAAATTTAGATATATTCAGGGAAACCAGCCATTGGCTGGACATTTATTTTGGTGGTGAAGAGCCCGGGTTTACACCCAAATATAAAATAGCAGATCTAACACCGTTTCGTCAGCAGGTAATTGATGTAATGAATACGATTAAATTCGGAGAAACACTAACATACAACGATATCGCAAAAACGATTGCCAGAAAAAGAGGATTGGCAAGAATGTCGGCTCAGGCTGTAGGTGGAGCTGTTGGCTGGAACCCGATCTGTATTATCATACCCTGTCACAGAGTAGTTGGTGTTAGAGGGAATCTGACAGGTTATGGCGGGGGGATCAGGAACAAAATTGCCCTGTTGGCGCATGAAAGAAACGATATGACAAAGTATTTTATACCGAAATAAAATATTGTCTTAACGGGTTTGTTTGAGTATGGAATATCAGCTGATTTATAGTTTTAGTGATTTATGGCTTAAATATCTACAGTCTTAATAATTTATGTATACGATCCTGGTCTTGCTATCATAACTGGTCTTGCTATCATAACTGTCTTACTGTCATAACGGTCTTGCTATCATAAAACTAAAGAAAACCAGGACTATCGTTGCAATCCACGAAAGAGGAAAGGCATAATACAACATTTCCAGCGTGTCATATGATTTGAAAACCGTCAAAATCCATACTATACGAAAAGCGCAAGTTCCAAGCATTGTACTGACAGCAGGAAGAAGTGCATGATTGGTTCCTCGTAATACTCCGGCAGGAATCTCATACAGATTGCAGATTGGCTCAAAAAGAAGAATACATACAATACGCACAACGGCACTTTCTATCTCCGCCTGAACGGTTGTGAACAAGCCAGAAAAGAAGTTTCTGAATATAACAATCGTAAAAATCGGAACACTACTGCAAATCGTCGATAGTAAAAGACAACACCAAAGGATTCTTTTACATCGTTTTTGCTGATTTGCAGCATAATTCTGGCTTGTGAAAGTCGTAGCTGTCTGCCCAAACGCAGTAATAATATAATAGGTAAAATATTCAAAGTTCATTGCGATCGTACTTCCAGCGATTGCCGTTTCTCCAAAGCTATTGACGGATGCCTGTACGAAAATGTTAGCAAAACAGAATACTGCACCCTGTATCGCCGCAGGAATACCCGTTTTCAAAATCGGTTTCACCAATTGAATTGAAATTCTCGAATTGCGGAAAGTAAAGTGGAACTGCTCATCTGTTGAAAGACGCTTCAGTACCATCAATGCAGAAAATCCTGTTGAAATATCCGTTGCGATTGCTACACCGGCTACTCCCATGCCACATAGGATCACAAAAAACAGATTTAAGCCTACATTGACAATTCCTGAAAACAGCAATGCCAAAAATGGATAGCGACTGTCCCCTCGCGCTCTTAGAATTGCTGAACCAAAATCATAAAGCAACAAAAATGGATAACCCAGTATGTAGATTCGTAAATATAGCTCCGCACTGGCTAAGATGCTGTCCGGCGTTTGGATCAGCCTGAGCAAAGGCTTTGCAATTACCTGCCCCAGAATAAGTCCTGCAACACCAATAAAGATAGATAAACAAATCGCTGTCTGTACGGCAAACGCCATATCTTTATTTTCGTTTCGTCCGATTTTGTCGGCAATCAGAACATTTGCACCGATAGACAACCCGGAAGAAACTGTGACGATCAACGCAATAATTTCTGTATTTGTTCCTACGGATGCCAAGGCATCTTCATTACCAAAGTTGCCGACAACTGCTGTATCTGCCGCATTGAACAGTTGCTGAAGAATACTGGATAATGCAATGGGCAATGTGAATATCAGAAGATTTCTCCAAAGCGAACCATGCAGCATATCCATATTTTCTGTTTTTAATTTCAAGCAAAACCCCTCCCGAATAATACTTGAAAAATAATACCACACTTTGTATAATAGAAAAAGCGAATAATATAGATTGTAAATATCGAGAAATGGAATAGATACAACATGGAAAATCCTTTACTGAAATATTTAGCATTGATTAAGACCGTAGAAAAAGGCAGTTTCACCCGTGCTGCTATAGACTTGAATTATGCCCAATCCTCCATCAGCAAAATGATCGCTGATTTGGAAAAAGAGTGGAATATGATTTTACTGGAACGCAGTAAAAATGGTGTTTACCTAACTTCTGCCGGCGAGCAAATGATGCCTTTTTTACGAAAAATTTTGAAAGACTATGAAGAACTTTCCTGTCAGGTTTCGCAAATGAATGGTATCGAAACCGGAATTGTACGCATCGGAACATTTTCCAGTGTTGCAATTAACTGGCTGCCAAATGTATTTGCAAAGCTGCAACAAGATTTTCCGGGAATTGATTACGAAATGCTTCTGGGCGATTATGATGAAGTGGAACATTGGATTGAAGAAGGACGGGTAGACTGCGGTTTTCTGAGATTGCCAACTGTACAGAAATTTGATACGATTCTTCTCAGACAAGACGAGTATAAAGTAGTCCTTCCAATGGGACATTCACTTTCACAAAAAGAAACGATTGCAATTGAAGAATTAAATGATCTGCCTTTTCTGTTATTAGAGCATGGAGGAAAAACCGAAGTTTCTGATTTGCTGGAACAATTTTCCGTGCAGCCGGATATTCGTTTTACGACCTGGGAAGATTTTGCAATCATGGCTATGGTGGAAAAAGGACTGGGAATCAGTATTTTGCCGGAAATGATTTTGCGCCGTATTCCCTATAAGATCGAAATGCGTTCCCTGGAAAAACCTTATTATCGTCCAATTGGACTTGCTATGAAAAATTTAGAGCATCTGGCACCGGCAACAAAAAAATTTGTAGAATACCTGTCATTTCGTGAGGTGGAGTAACATAACAATTTTTCTTTTCAAAACAATTTTTCAATAAGCAAAAAAGAATCACAGGCACTGCAAAATGCAACATCCTGTGATTCTTTTTATTTATCTTAACCCTAAATATCTTAACGCTTCCTATATTATTTCTTTTTACCCTTTGGCGCAGGTAAATCTCTATATATTGATTCAAATAACCTCGTCAAATATTCTTTGGTGTCGATATTGTCAACTAAAAGCATTTCCCTGGCACCTTCATATGGTAATTCGTATGAAGCATCCGGCATATAAGAAACAGCTGATTTTGTCGGCTTTACTAACAGTCTGTCATCATATATGCCTCCGACTATTTTACGGTAGGTATTCCTGCATCTCGCATCTGTTTCAAAACTTCAAAGCGTTCTGCCGTAGTGCTGACATTAGGCTCTATTTTTCTACACAACTCCTCATCATAAGTCGTTAACGTCATTTGAACAACACACTTAGTTTGTTTGTTTATTTTTTCTAAAAGGTCTATATCACGCATAATACGATTTGATTTGGTTATTACGGTAAATCCATAGCCATATTCATAAATTAGTGAAAGTGCCTTTCTAACATTTCTGATTTCCAATTCTAACGGAATGTACGGGTCAGTCATCGAGCCTGTTCCTATCATACATTTTTTTCGTTTATGTTTTAGAGCATTTTCTAATAGTTCAATGGCGTTTTCCTTAACCTCAATATCTTCAAAATCGTGTTCTATATGATAGCAGTTACTTCTGGAGTCACAATAGATGCACC
>CAZPRW010000082.1:0-3666 GCA_964589405.1 uncultured Opitutales bacterium
GTTCCAACATTACCAGACTCTTGAGCAGCACGTGCTTCATTCATAAATACAATAGCTTCATCTGGCAATCGATTAAATGAATCAACAATATCATGCGATGGATACCATCCCCCATCTTGACTCCAATTCAAGTCTCCAAACAAATGACATAAACCAACACTAAACAATAAAAAAACTATCGCTTGTCTCATACAACAACTTCACTATATTCTTAGTAGAGAAGTTCCCCAAGTCAATCCTGCGCCAAAACTTACCGTCAAAATTGTTGATTTTTCTTTCAATTTGCCAGATTCAATCAAGGTTTTTAATGCTATAATACACGATGAAGCAGCTGTATTCCCATATTGATCAACAGTAACACAAACTTTATCAGAAGAAATTCCTATTCTTTCACCGACAGCTTCTATTATCCTTAAATTCGCCTGATGTGGCACAAAATAATCAACATCATTGATAGACAGTCCATTACGACGCAGTATTTCCTCGACACTCTTGGTCATCGTAAGAACAGCTTCACGGAATACATCACGACCTGCCATTTTTACGAAATGTTTTTTATCATTTACCGTATCTAATGTGGCCGGCTCCAACGATCCACCAGCAGGAACTCTCAATAAATCTGCCAACCGTCCATCTGCTCCCAATAACACGTCTATTACAGAATTTTGTTGTTCATCATCTGTTGCTGAAAATATCATTGCACCTGCAGCATCACCAAACAACACACATGTCGTACGATCTGTCCAATCTGTCAATGATGTCAATTTATCACCGCAAATCACCAATACATTTTTATATCCAACATTCGACAATAACAGCGTTCTTGCCAATTGTGTGCCATACTGAGAACCAGCGCATGCAGATTCATAATCAAAGCAAGGACATCCTTTTATTCCCAGTTTATTTTGCACAATAGCTGCTGTCGACGGGAATATCATATCTGGCGTAACAGTACCAATAACAATCGCATCTATATCTTCCGGCGACATTTTAGCATCTTCCAATGCACGCAGTGCTGCTTGATAACACAAGTCAGAAGTCGCTTCATCCTCTGCAGCTATATGACGTTTTTTTATCCCTGTACGCGCCATTATCCATTCGTCAGAAGTATCTACTATTTTGCTCAAATCATCATTTGTCAACACACGCTCTGGAATGTATATGCCTACACCAGACAACTTAACAAACAACTTTTGCTCTTTCATAATATCAGATTAGGGAATTAAATTTTTCAATTTCATCGCTCATCAATCGAGATTGACACATCGACGATAGATTAAATGTCAATAATAACGCATGCGCTACTGCTTCTGCAGAACTTGAACCATGCGACTTAACAACAGTACCATTCAACCCCAACAACGGAGCACCACAATACCTTTCAGGAGCAAGATCTTTCTTCATCGCTTGAAATGCACCGCGCGCTAAAAATGCACCAATCATTCGCCATGGATTCTTAGTCAACTGAGACTTCATGTACTGTTTAATAGCACCAGTTAGTCCCTCCATTGTTTTTAATAAAATATTTCCGACGAAACCATCGCAAACGACAACATCGACAACATCCTCGAACAATTGAAACCCCTCTACAAGGCCACAATAATTAATCTCATCTCCTATTTGTTTCAACACTTCATGAACTTCACGAACAATATCGCTTCCCTTGCCTTCTTCAGTTCCAATACTCAATAATCCGACACGAGGACATTTCCGTTCATTTACCGCAACCTTGTAGTATAGAGATCCCAAAACAGCATTATGAATATAACTTCTTACTGAAGTTGAAGGATTTGCACCAACATCTACTAAAACAAAATGATTTCTAGGTGCAGGAATTACTGACCCCAATGCTGGCCGATCAACACCGAACATTGTACGCAATTTTAATGTACCACCTGCTACCAAGCATCCTGTATTCCCACAGCTCAATACACCAGCAACATTCCCATTTTTCAACAAATCCAACGCTTTGTACATTGATGCTTCTTTTTTATGCCTCAATGCAAACATTGGCTTATCGTCCATATTAATCACATCTTTAGCATCACAAATATCAGTCTTGTGACCCTTGAAAATATCAGTGTGATTTTTCAAGCATTCATTGATTTCATCAGCACGGCCGACAAAAACAACATCTCCGATCCTGTCAGGGAAAAGACGTATAGCTCGCGCTACACCATCGATAACAACACGTGCACCAGCATCGCCACCCATAACATCGATCGCAACTGCTCGTGCACTAACATTCATGATACAAATACATGACTTTTACTTTTCAACGTCAATTACTTGACGTCCGCGATACATTCCCGTCTCAGGGTTAACACAATGCGGAACGCACAGGTTGCCCGTAGAAGGATCTCTCGCCAATTGTGGCATAGTTGAAAAATTCGCACCGCGACGTTTTCTACTACGCTGTTTTGACTGTTTACGTTTTGGTTGACCCATTTTTACTTCTTTCTAAATTTAACAATTTTTTAGAGGCCGCGAAACCTAGACCTCTTTTAATAAAAACTACATCTTCTCATTGCGAATACGCAAATAGTTGGCGAATTTAGCAGCCTTCTCTTTGCGACGACGCTTAGCACATGGTTTTTCGAAATAACGACGATCACGAACACCCTTAATAACACCCTCTCTATCGAGACGTTTCTTCAAACGGCGCAATGCTTTATCCAAGGTCTCACCTTTTCTTACTTGTACAACTACTGACATAAACTCACCTCCTTTCTTAAAAATGGTGGGAAATACTGGACTCGAACCAGTGACCCCCAGCGTGTCATGCTGATGCTCTAACCAACTGAGCTAATTCCCCGCCAGATTGCACTACACAAAACATAATTTTTTACAGAGCAAGCATTTTTTCATGTCATACTAATAAATTGATGATCAATCGCGCAACATGCTCAACAATCCCCAAGAGACATCATATCCAATTTCACGTACATGAGATAAAAATAGCATTGCATATCGCAATATATCGTCTACATTTACGCGATAAGTAGAAAGTATGAAAACATTAGAAAATATCTTCAGCGATGTCACAAAAAGCAAAAACTTCGCACAACGAATCACAATAGGGATATTACTTGGATTAATTCCAGTTATCAATTTTTTGTCATTTGGATACCTATCAAAATTCGGACAATCAAGCAGCAAAAACAAACTTATATTGCCAGAATGGCCACATTCAAAAGATGAAATAAAATCACAATTAATGCCAGATTTCATTTCTGGAACAATGGTGTTTTTAGAATTCTTATTACTGGTAGCTGTTCCTATGATCTTCTTATCATGCATATTCGGAATATTTGGACGTGAAGAATTTGGAGCATGCGCAGGACTATTTCTTGGTGCACCAATGTTCGCATATTCTATGGCATTCGAAGAACCATTAACAACAAACAATCTCAATCAATGCTTTCAAAAAGCAACTTCAATATTGAAGCGTATCACGAACAAATATATGCTATATATTATCCCGTCGCTATTATTCTTATGCCTTCAAGTACTATGCTACTTACTAATCCCTGTCTATTGTTTAGGAGCATCGTTTTTCTTAGGGATGATCTATTTCATAGCATATTTAAACCATCTTCGACACGAAGATTAAAAAAACATACAAAATCAACAATTGCATCAGTCTGAGATTTTTTCTTGGATTGA
>CAZPRW010000083.1:0-3589 GCA_964589405.1 uncultured Opitutales bacterium
AATTGGTATTTCTGGAAAAGAATTTTCCAAATAACGTACACCTTCTGGCGACGCTAACATAGAAACCATCGCAACGTGTGCAGGATTTTTTTCTAAAATAGCGTTTAATGCCAACTCAGCAGAATGTCCAGTAGCAAGCATTGGATCGATAACAATAACAAACCTATCCTCTATTTTGGGCAATTTGCAGTAATACGTACGCGCTATTGCAGTTGTTTCATCTCGTTCCATTCCTATATATCCTATTGAAACATCTTGCAATAATTCAACAGCTGGCTGTAACATTGACAATCCAGCACGTAAAATTGGAATTACCACTATAGATTGTGCTATATCTGTACCATTATAATCAGCTAATGGAGTACGAATTTTTTTTACTTTTGTCCCAAGATTTCGAGTAGCTTCAATAATTAAAAAATAACTCAATTGCTTCCCTAACTCACGAAAACGTGATGATTGAGTACGTTCATCCCTTAAATCTGTCAAAATTTTACTAGCAATAGGATGCTCTATAACATGTAATGTCATTAAGCATCATGAAAAAATTTTGTACGATATAATCAATGGCATTTTTTAGAAAGTTTTAATATTACTGATCCGCTTAATACCAAGAAAAATAAGCTAGCATTCTTTTAAATTTCGATTTGATGTATTTCATACACCAAACAAAAGCATTTACATTGCCTTTTTTTGCTTTCAATTTCAAGTCGTATAAGTCACACTTTATCTTTCTCTCTTCGCTTAATGGGAACAAAGTAAAAGGATGTGTTCGCGTATAATCGTTATATGGCTTTGTAGCGTCATATTCTTCACGAGCAACTCTTAGAGCATATTCTTCATCAACAGATGGTTGTTCTTCTATAAATTTTTGTGTAGATTCTTTACCATCAACAACAGCATGTAACAGCTGCTCCCATTTATCTATCACATATTCGGTACGAAATTCTTCCAAGCTCTCACGTGCCAATTTTCCTTGTTGATGACGATATTCATCATCTGTAAGCAACTTAACTGCCTCGCTAGCAATACCAGCAACATCATCCTTCCCTACGACAATAGTGCCATTTTTCGTAGTTTCCAAATATTCCATCTTCGTGACAATATTTGGCAACCCATACGCTTTTGCTTCTGTCAAAGCCATGGCCCATCCTTCAAACAATGATGGCACAATAAAAACTGCTGCATTCTTATAAAACTTATCAACATCAAGCGTAAATCCAGGAAACTCAATAGATCCTTCTGGAATATTTAATTCTTTTGCCACTTGCAATAATTCCTCCTTAGCACCATCAGGACATTCACCAACCATTTGCAATTTAGCATCAGGAACCTTTTTGATAATTTCACCAAATGCTTGGATTACCATCTTCGGACGCTTAACTCTACCATCATCAATTCTAGCAATAAACAATATATTTTTACTATTTAACGGTGATGGCGTAATTTTATCTAAGTCAAATGTTAATGGATTAGGCATATACATGGATTGTTTTATTCCGGATAATTGCCTCAATTTGGCATCAACTTTTGACAAAACGCATAACACATCACTGGCAATAAGAGTTTTTAGAATATTAGGATTATACCCTATCGCATCAAAAAACATCCAATAAAACCAACCATGATAAATACTGACCACTTTGCATGATTTATTCTGTAATCTTTTTATACACCATGTTGTCAACAAACCATATCCACCATTAACAATCACATCAATATGTTCTTTTTCCTGAAAAGCAGGAATGTTTTTGCTCCACGAATCAGGTATCACAATTTTATGAACATCAGATCCTAACGGATAATCAGAATCAGATTCTTCTTTTACGACACAATAAACATTGTATCCAGGCCTTTGAGACAATTCGGTTGTCAGTATTTGGAGCACACGTTCTATACCACCATTATACATTCGCGCATATAGAAATGCCACATTAATAACAGGCTTACTGCAACAATGATTGGTGTTTTTTGCGTTCATCATTTTTTTGATCAAGAAAAATTAACTTCGCCATAATGTTTCCGAATTACCTCAACGTCAAGGTGACGAGCATTAGACTTCTCACGCATTACAACACTCAAGCTTATCAATAATCGAAACCAGGCAACAACAAAAATGCAAAAATTTGTAAATCTGGCAATAGAGCCCTTTCATTTGACAATTAAACTGATTTTCTTTCACTCGAAGATACGTGAAAAAACCAATTGTTGGCAAGTTTCCAAACATCAAAAAACGAGTCGACCTGTTGATTATTGCAGGAGAACATTCAGGCGACCAACACGCAGCGGAACTGGTAAAACAGCTCAAATCATGTAGCCCGAATACAACGGTAGCTGCGTTTGGAGGAAATGCATTACAACATGCAGGAGCAACGTTAATATTCGACATGACAAAATTTTCAGTAGTCGGACTATATGAAGTCATCATAAATTTCTTTTTTTTCGCTAGACTTTTGGAGAGTGTGTATTCCTGGATAGTGACCAACAAACCACGTGCAGTGTGTTTTGTTGATTATCCAGGATTTAACTTGCGGCTGGCAAAAATGTTATTCGACAACAAAGTCGCCAGCAAATCCGGCGGAGACATCAAATTATTATATTATATCTCTCCACAAGTATGGGCTTGGAAGGCAAAACGCAAATACCAAATCGCAAAAATGATAGACAGCATGGCGACAATACTGCCATTTGAAAAACAATTTTTCAGCAATACAAATCTCGATGTATTATTCGTAGGACATCCATTCATTCATGAACATTACAAACCTAATATTATTTATCAACCAAATGGACCAATTTTGCTTTCCCCTGGCAGTAGAAAATCTGCAATAAAAGCAATATTTCCCATGTTGCTGGAAAGTTTTTCAGAAATTCTCAAGCACCATCCTGAAAAAATGGCCGTCGTTGTGTACCCGAACGAAGAGATTTTGAACATATTACGAAAAATATTAAACAAACGTTTTTCAAATATTAGCAGCAATGTAACATTTGTATCGGATGGTATCCAAATAGGAGCATCTGCTGCAATAATGAGCTCTGGAACAATGTCATTAAAATGCTGCTTAGCAGGAATTCCAGGTGCTATCGTTTATAAAACACACCCATTAACATATGCCATCGGGAAAACATTGGTTAAGATAAAATTTTTAGGGATGGCAAATATTTTGCTCGGAAAAGGAGTATGGAGAGAATTTTTACAATCTAGATTCCGGCCGAAATCTGTAGCCAAATATATCATGCAATGCGTACATAATGAAAAATCAATATCTGCGTTTGAAACAGCGGCACAAGAATTAAAACAAAAATTATCGCAAGCGACTGATATGTCTGTTGTTGACTGGATAACAACGGCTATACAATAAAATAAATATGTCATTTTTACAAAAAATTTTGTCTAAATTATATTGTAAATATTTTCCGCGAAATGGCGTGATTTATGGTGATACTCGTCCATATACTGATGGAGATGATATTCGATTAATCAATTGGCCATCAACAGCCAAAACAGGAGAAACTATAGTAAATACTCTATCAAAAGACAGCGGCAATGACATTATTATTGCCATTGATACAAGCGCATCAATGGAATATT
>CAZPRW010000084.1:0-3552 GCA_964589405.1 uncultured Opitutales bacterium
ATTATCCCAGGTGAGTTCGATTATCCCAGGTGAGTTCGATTATCCCAGGTGAGTTGAACGTCTATAAAAAATTTTATGATACAACAACGAACGCAATGAGCAACATCTTGATCGATCTAACAACAATATTTTTTCATTGAGAAAATCATTACACTTTACACAATACTTTCGCTGGGATGAGATTTTGTTATAAGGGCATAGGTATTAACGGGATCATTTCATCAGAAATTGATGCTGCCACCAAAAATGAAGCATTGTCAATGTTGGCTTCAAAAGGAATACGAGTAATTTCATTAGAGCCACAACAGAGCTTAAGTTCTCGCAGTTCAATACTGTCCGCTATAAACGGATTGTTGGGGAATAAAAAACAAAAAAAAATACAAATTACTACAAATGTCTTATTAAAATTTTTTGAAAAATTACATAAAATGACATCATGCGGGTTGACATTAGCAGATGCCATAGGGTCGATCAATAAACGTACTTGGGATGTTTCAGAACGAGAATTAACACGACAACTGCTCGATGATATTTCATCTGGCGAAACATTATCAAATGCCATCAAAAAATTTGGTGATAAAATCGACAGCAGTATATACAGCATGATTCTGATCGGGGAATCCAGCGGCAATTTAGCAAATGTTATCGGTGATGTTGTAGTGCTATTACGTTCGCAAAATGAACTGAAGAAAAAAATGATATCTGCCGTAGCATATCCATCATTCATCATTTCATTAGCATTTGTAGTAATGTTGTTGTTTTCTTTCATCATCATGCCACAAATGGAAGCATTCATAAAGGACCTCGGCGGTGAAATCCCAACATTAACACGGGTATTAAAGACCACTGCAAATGGGTTCGTTGCTGTATCTCCGATCATTGCAATAGTAATCGTCGCAGCAATAATTGCTATTCCCAAAATACGACGGACACAAATCGGACGGTATAAAATTGATAAATTGTTATTACAAATGCCGATAGCATCTACTATCTTGCCATTGTTTATGAGGACAAATTTATCAAATTTATTGGCAACATTATTAGGCAATGGTGTTAATACGTCCGAAGCATTAACATTGGCAGAAACAGCAATCAATAATAAAATATTGCTAGGAAAATTCATGCAAGCAAAGGCTGACATTTTGGATGGTAAAAGTGTGTGCGAATCATTCGAAAAACATGGAATATTTGATGGTGAAACATGCGATCTATTAGCAGTTGGTGAAAAAATAGGAGATCTAGCATCTGCCTTTCGAGATGTTAATAGAATGTGCGACGATAATCTGAAAGCAGGATTGAAAAAAATGACAGTAACAGTATCCAGCGCTGCTATGTTTTTTGCATTTGCATTGATTGGATTACTAGCGTTTGGCATAGTACAATCGATGATGGGTGCAACAAATGCTGCTTCCATGCAATAATTTTATTAAAAACACATTAGTATGAAATAACCTGGCTTGCATGAATTAATGTGGTCATGGTTTTATATTCACAGAAAATAATATATAATTATGTGTTTAATCTCAAGACAAGCATCAAACAAATAACATTATTTTATATTTAGAATGGCCGGCATCTGGCAATAATAAGTACATCTTTAGCATATCTTAATTAAATATTTGAACGCAATTATTATGCCACAATGGCTCTAATCATGGCATATCTAATGCCATCTATTTTTATCAAATTTACCAATCCAATACCGTTTGGAGTGCGCTTTTGCGCCATCATGAACGCAACAAGAATAGTCGTCAAGCAGTAATAACTTGACTGGCTTCTCACAAATGTCACATTTTGTTTAAATGAGCACAGTTGTATCGCCTTTATTACAACGTATATCATTATTAAACGAAGATACTTTGGTGGCAGAATATGACAGAGACGTCACAATCAATGACTTAGAATATGCACAACCAATGTTTTTGGAAACGTTGAACAATAATACATTGTCATTAACAAAAGAAATTTACGACAAAAATATATTTTTAGAGAAAAATGGATATTGTTCGCATCAAAATGATATCATCTTTATATTACCTAAAAGGCTATATCCAACGACCGGGCATCATTCAATTTATTTGGCATGCCCTTTAAACAACTGGGGAGATGCGTTATTGTCACCACAATGGAAATTACGGCCGATAGTAATCAATGGCAATCACGTCCTCGGGATTATTATTCCGAATAAAGAATTGCCAAAACAAATGCCATTCAAATTTATCACAGATAATGGAATATGGATATCGCCAGATGATAGCACGCCAAACACCACAATTGATGACAAGCAATGCCGCAATTTCGTATTTAATCGTGATAGGACAGGAAATCATTATTTGCAATATCATTTATCATCGATGGCAAACTGGCATGATACAATATCTGCGCAATGTTCAGATGGTCAAACAAGACCAGTTGATATGTCAGATTGGATATCAAACATGTATAGTGACACAACATTCGGTGCTACTATTTTAAAAAACATGACAACATTCAGGTTGTTTGCACCACGCGCGAAAAATGTACGTGTATCAATTTTTAACCCACAACATCCTGAAAAAAAATATTTTACCATGCAACCACAGGCAAATGGCGTATGGTATACTGCTGTCCCAAAAATTTTACATAAATATTATTATCAGTATCAATTGTTATTCGACCATACAAATAATTGGTCAGTAGCAACAACAATATCAGACCCATATGCTAAGGCTACTGCTAAAAACAACACCATTGGAATAATTTTAAAAGAACGGTGTTTTCAGCCATTACGTGATCATTTTATTCCTCCACAACCAAAGGATGTTGTCATTCTGGAAGCACATCTTCGGGATATTCTTGCAAAAACACATTATGCTATATCGCCATCTAACAGATTACATTTTTCTGGACTAAGAAAATATCTCCAAAAAGCCAATTGTTATTTGCGTGTTCTCGGGACAAATGTTGTTGAATTACAACCGATCCAAGAATTCGATTATAACCAACCTTCGGATTACCACTGGGGATATATGCCATCGAATTGGTTCGCACCATCTAGTACGTATACTGCACGTCCAGAATCAGGACAACAAGTAAAGGAATTTAAAAAATTAATAAAAGCATTCCATCAAGCAGGGATTGCTGTAATTTTAGATGTTGTTTATAATCATTTGGGAGAATCCCATGTTCTTCAAAAGATCGACATTAAATATTACTGCCGACATAATGACCAACAATATTTATTAAATTATAGTGGATGTGGCAATGATACGAAGTCAGAACATCCTATGACCCAAAAGATCATCATCGATAGCTTAAAACATTTAGTAAAAACATATAATGTTGATGGGTTCCGATTTGACCTTGCTGAACTTTTGGACAAAAATTTGTTAAATAATTTACAAAAAGAATTGAAGTCTATAAAACAATCACTTTTGTTCATAGCCGAGCCTTGGAGTTTTCGCAGCAATGCAGGGATTGCAATGAACACTACAGAATATTCATTATGGAATGATGAATATCGTGAGTTCGTAAAAGAATATGTTCGTGGCAATGGGAACTCTGAAGGGTTGA
>CAZPRW010000085.1:0-3411 GCA_964589405.1 uncultured Opitutales bacterium
GATATACGACACCATAAGATTTATGCGGTGTGATGTTGTAACATATTGTATCGGGCAAGCAGCAAGCATGGGAACAATTTTATTGGCTGCTGGAACAAAGGGCAAGCGATATGCACTGCCAAATAGTCGCATTATGATACATCAACCAACAGGTGGCGCAACAGGGCAAGCATCGGATATTTCCATCGCCGCAAAAGAAATTATCAGATGGCGTAAGGTCATAAATGAAATTTTATCAAAACATAGCGGAAAGAGCGTAGAACAAATAGAAAAAGACTCCGACCGTGATTATTTTATGACATCAGAAGAAGCCAAAGCATACGGGCTTGTTGATAGCGTCATAGAAAATAAACATGAAATCCCTAACGAACAATAATTATGCCAAATTATACAAAAGAAACGATTGGCATCATTGGCGGATGTGGCGTTGCCGCAGCAAATGAACTAATGGTGCGAATTGAACACAAACTCCTCTCACTAGGTTGCTACGATGACCCGCAACAACCGGAAATTATATTATTCCAAGCGTCGCAAGCGCCCAACAGGATTGCATTTGCATCGCGACGAAGCACTTTATCATTCGCCCCTAGATTCATAGAGATTGCGAAACAATTAAAGATTTGTGGTGCTACAATCGGGTGCATTCCGTGCAATACAGCGCATTGCGCAATTGAAGAAATAGAAACCGAATCTGGTCTACCATTCATAAATTTAATAAAAGAGACATTATTAGTGATAGCACGTACGCATCCAAAAGCAAAAAATATAGGAATACTTGGTAGTTCAGGAACAAAAACATCTAAAATGCATCAAAAATACGCAAAGGAGTTAAATCTAAATTGCGAAATTTTATATCCTAATGATGACTTGCAGCAAACAGTCGATAACGGTATAGCTGCTGTAAAGAGCAGTCAATCTTTCCGCTCAGAAAATGGTGCTAAAAAATATTTTTTCGGTGCTGCTGATGAGTTAATATCACATAAAGCAGAAGTAATTGTTCTAGGATGTACTGAAATTCCATTAGCAATCTCGCAAAAATCTTATCGCAACATTCCTATAATCGATACGTTGGACGTCTTAGCAGATGCTTGTATCGAACGATGCAAAATGTGAGATTTCGCATTACAGTAAACACGAAACAAAAATTGATTGATGTCTAAAAAGGCAATGTGGTTTGTTGTCGTCGTGCAGACAACATCCTGTGTTGCCTTGATACTACCAAAAGAAACGTGTAATTTAGTTTAAGGAAACAAAAGTTTTAGTCTGTTGTATTATGATCATGCAAATGCGATGGAGGGTTTCCTATTGCTTTTTGCATTGCTATGTCAGTCTCAACAACAATGCGTTCACAAATATTTTTTATATGCATCTTTAACCAACGTACAGTTGCACTATTTTCTGTATAATCCGCTGGGCCGTAGGCATCGATTCTATCATCGGCACGCATACGATCATTTTGTTCAAATTCTGCATCTGACAATTCATTATATACAGCAAACCCTAACCCACCATCTTGACGAACCACTGTAAATGCCGGAATATCACTCGGACCATCCGCAATATATATCATATTTCTGATCGGGATACGTCGATTAGCTTCTTCTACGGTAGAGTTAATCTTTATATGAGAATCTTTATTGCACCCCTTATTGATTTCAAAAATACACCGTGTTTTATGCGTATTATCAACGATCGTACCGATTTGCGATATTTCAGATGATGCTACATTGCCAGCGTCATTATTCTCCAAAAAACCAGGGCTAAATGGACGCTCTATAAATTCACATGCAAATATCCCATCTACATAAGGCGCTATAGCGGACCCACGTATGATCTCTGCTATTCCATTACTAACGATATAATGCTCAAGAGAAATATTATGCTGACCATATTTATCAGCAACAAATTGTTTTAATGCAGGAAAGAACTCTGGCAATCCATTAAAAAACCGTACTTGTTTCCCTATTTCCCGTAACTTTTGATTAGATAATCCCGGCAACAATCCGCTCTTGACATATGTAATCAAATGATTCTGTCCAATGCTGTCCTCAGACACCTTTATGCCCTGCTTCAAATAATATTCAGGCAATGCATTAACTTCTTCCCAAAATTTTTCTAAATCTAACCCATAATCCCGAAACAATGGTTCTTGCATATAGTGCGGAGACAATGTACGATCAAAATCCCATATACATGCAATGATATTCTGACGACCAATTGAAAAATTTTCCTTATGTACCATCTTAAAATACTTGTTTCACAATAAAAACCTATTACTTGTAACGCGGTAATAATGAGCAAGATCCCGGACATTGCAAGATTTAAAGCACGCATGCAAACCATAGAAGAGCAAATGAAGTCACCTGATTTCTACAATGACCGTAGGAATGCTGCAATCATATCAAAGGAACATCAAAAATTACAAACATTAATAGAGAAAGAACAACTGTTACAAAAATTATCAAATGATAAAATAGCCGCTCAAAATATTTTATACGACAGTTCTTCTGAGGATACACTAAAGGAGCTCGCTCAAGAAGAAATTATAGAAAATGATGCTAAAATATCGCAGCTTACACATGATATGTTATTACTCATGATTCCTCCTGACAGTAGCGACTCAAGGAATACTGTATTCGAAATACGTGCTGGTACTGGCGGAGAAGAAGCTTCATTATTCGCAGCTGACCTATATCGAATGTATACACGATATGCTGAATCTAAAGGGTGGCGCATAGAAATAATGTCGACAAGTCCATCTGACACCGGAGGCCTAAAAGAGATCATATTTCTAATATCCGGTGATGAGGTGTATAAATATTTAAAATTTGAGAGCGGAGTGCATCGTGTACAAAGAATACCTGTTACTGAAGCCAATGGACGGATTCATACATCCGCAGCAACAGTAGCAGTACTTCCGGAAGCAGAAGAAGTAGACATAGTAATCGCACCGGAAGATTTAGAAATTTCAGTATGCCGTGCGAGTGGTCCAGGCGGGCAAGGAGTAAATACAACGGACTCCGCTGTTCAAGTATTGCACAAGCCAACAGGAATGTTCGTATACTGCGCAGATGAACGTTCTCAACAAAAAAATAAAATCAAAGCACTAAAGGTTCTGCGCTCACGTTTATTACAACAAAAAGAAGATGAAGAACGTGCCAAATATGCCAAAAATCGTAAAGATCAAATCGGCAGCGGAGATCGATCTGAACGCATTAGAACATATAATTTTCCACAAAATAGGTTGACGGACCATCGAATTGGGCTGACGTTATATAGCCTGCCACAGATCATGGAAGGTGATTTACAAGAATTGATCGATGCGTTACAAAAGGCAGATTACGATAATAAAATCGCTAATCTAGCAGAATAAAACCACACAATTAAGAATTTCTGAAACAAAATTCAAAT
>CAZPRW010000086.1:0-3404 GCA_964589405.1 uncultured Opitutales bacterium
AAAGACAAATGTTAACATTGAGCCGATGAACATTCCCATTATTACCCTAGGATTTAACATATGCACTTCATATGCTTGCATAACGTCAGATAATTTAGCAGCGGCTAAAGGAATGTTTTCTGTTCCGATTTTGATAAATTCATGACCTGCTTGCATCAATCCCAACTTAACTGCTTCAACATAAGAAGCAATTAGTGCCAATGCTGTCAATGCAGCAGAGCCAATTGCAAACCCTTTTCCAGTAGCAGCTGTTGTGTTTCCTAATGCATCAAGAGCATCTGTTCGCTGACGTACTTCAGAAGGCAGCCCACTCATTTCAGCGTTACCTCCAGCGTTATCTGCTATAGGACCATAAGCATCTGTTGCCAATGTAATTCCTAATGTTGATAACATACCAACGGCAGATATTCCTACGCCGTATAATCCCATTAGGATGTCGTGTTTGCCAAATCCTGAAGCACAGTAGTATGAACATACAGTGCCAACAACTATTCCAATTACTGGCAAGAATGTCGATAACATACCCATTCCAAATCCAGAAATCACAACAGTAGCTGAACCTGTTGCCGCGCTTTCTGCAATAGTTTTCGTCGGTCTATATGCTTCTGATGTGAAATACTCTGTTGCTTTTCCGATGAATATACCGGTCAATAATCCACACATTACAGCACCCCAAATGCCATATGCGTTAGGAAGGCCTAATCCGCGCAAAATTGCCAACGATCCGAATGATATGCAAATGGAGCTGATTTTTACGCCATGTGATAATGATTTTAATAATTGTAAGCTGCTTGCTCCATTTTCTGTTTTTACGAAAAATATTCCAAATATTGAAGCTAGAACACCTATTGCTCCTATTAAAACTGGAGATAGAACAGCAGTCATTTGTACGGCTGTATCGCACGATGAAAACGCAGCAGCTCCTAACGCCGCAGCTGCCAAAATCGACCCATAGTAAGACTCATATAGATCCGCACCCATACCAGCAACATCACCAACATTATCACCAACATTATCAGCAATTGTTGCAGGGTTTCTTGGGTCATCTTCTGGAATTCCAGCTTCTACTTTTCCTACCAAGTCAGCGCCAACATCAGCTGCTTTTGTAAAAATACCACCACCAACACGAGCAAACAATGCTTGTAAAGATGTTCCCATGGCGAACATTAACATAGTGTTAGTGACTAACGTTAGTTTATTTATACCATTGCTATTGTCGCAAAATTTATTCAGTATTAAGAACCAAATAGAGTAATCCAACAAAGCTAGTCCGACAACGACTAGTCCCATTACGGCGCCACTACGAAATGCTACACGTAATCCAGCATCTAATGATCGTGATGCGGCATATGCTGCACGTGAAGATGCTGCAGTAGCTGTTCTCATTCCACAAAATCCAGCGAATCCAGAAAAGAACCCAGCGGTCAAAAATGCAAACGGCACCCATTTGCTTTGCAATTTTAATCCGAATGACATGCAAGCTAGTATGGCACTAATTATCAAAAACACGACAGCTATTACTTTGTATTGCTGTTTTAAATATGCCATAGCACCTTCTGCAACTTTTGATGCTATTTCAACCATTCGTTCTGAACCAGGATGTTCATTTTTCATCTGTTTGAAAAAATACCTTGCGAACATTAATGAAATTATAGCAACTATCGGAACCAGCCAAAATATATTAATCATAATAAATCCATCATCAAAAAATTCTACACAATACCCACAAGTGGGGTTCTAAAGATGCGACAATCCAGATCAAGCAATAAAATCCAACAAAATATATCATTTTTGCGTGAAGCGATCAGATGCGAGAAAAAGTCAATTTCCCCAATGGTTAATATACTATTTAACTTGACTTTTTTAATATAGATTACTTGTCGGATTTTTTGGTATATAAATCATCATACTCTGATAGAAAATCATCAGCGCTTTCGAAATGTTTGTAAACGCTGGCAAATCGTAAATATGCGACCTTATTCTCTTCTTTGAGTACCTGCATGACGACATCACCAATAAATTTGCTAGTGACTTCTTCTTCGCATGAAGAAATTATAATATTAAGAATTTTGTGTAACAATTTATCGATATAATCATTTGTGTTAGTGTCCTTTTTTATGGCATGCATAAGCCCTGTGCGAATTTTGTTGCGACTGAAGTTTTCTTTTTTGCCATCGCGTTTTATGACAATCGGATATTCAGCGCATAATGTTTCGTTGGTGACAAAACGATACCCACAATTTAAACATTGTCGTCGCCTTTTAATGCAAGAATTGTCAGAGCTTGCACGTGTATCTGTTACTTTCGAGTCTATACTTCCGCATCTTGGGCACTTCATACTTTGCCGAAACGGTATATAAACTTCAACAAATTTTAGCAACAGAAAAATGGTGCGAGCGATGAGACTCGAACTCACGACATCCACCTTGGCAAGGTGGTGCTCTACCAACTAAGCTACGCTCGCAAAACTGATTTGTGACAAGCTGCGTGTGTTGTGTGATTTGTCAATAATTTTATTTTATAAAAATCTACTAGAAAAATTTGGTTGAGCAGTATTTGAATTGTTTGTAAAATTTGATTAGGGACGCTTTGCATGGAGCTGTGTGTTGGAGGTAGCAACCAATTATATCAAGTGAAGGCGAAAGTGTGCTAACTTAATAATGGTATTCAAAGTATTAAAAGGCCTAAGATATTTCGTCCCGTGGGACTGGAGAATTTTTAAAATAAATCAACAAAACAAGAGAATCGTCAGTGTAAAAACGAAACGACGCAGGTAAAGGACGAAGGTGCGATTTTGCGAGAGAATATTGCCGAAGGGCTAAATTAAAAAATACTGTTAACAATGATTTAGTTTTCGTGGATAATGCTTCGAAACTTTCGAGTAGTACATTTTCTTGACTCAAAAATTCTTGCATTAACGTAATATCTTCGTCATTAGCACTTTCTAGCATAGCTTGAACACAATCTTTAGGCAGGTAGTAGTCCAAGGAAATTCTGTGTGGGCACTGATAAATCGCAATTTATTTATAAGGGAGTCCAATTTTTTAAGAGTGCATTTTTAACTTAGATTAAATTGATTTAATCTCTCTGATTAATTTTTGAGATCTTATAGACATAATATATATTATGCGAAATTACAGTAGCGAAACAAAATCATATAAAAATTGATACGCAATCTAATCTAATTGCAGTTTGTGTGTTTTTTTACTAATTCTGGGCGAATTCACGATTGTTTAAAAAACTTGCATAGTTGCCACTATTACATTAAACTGTCGGCACTATGGATTCTATAGTCAGAGAATAAACACTAGTGGTGCTACAGAAGAAAATATACTAAACTCGAAAGTAGATGAACAAATAAGTGTAAAACAAAATGAAAATGGACGACCACCACAACAAGATAA
>CAZPRW010000087.1:0-3401 GCA_964589405.1 uncultured Opitutales bacterium
TAGCAATCGGCAAGATTCTTATAGTGATGAGCAATGTAGGTGGAGGGCCATTAGCAGCCAGCAAGATTCTTGCCGCGATGAGTTATGAAGAAGGGTGGCCATTAGCAGCCAGCAATATTTTTACCGCGATGACCAATGAAGCAGGAGGGCCACTAGCAATCGGCAAGATTTTTACCGCGATGAGCAAGGAAAATGGAGGGCCATTAGCAGCCAGCAATATTCTTACCGCGATAACCAATGAAGAAGGGTGGCCATTAGCAGCCAGCAAGATTTTTACCGCGATGAGCAAGGAAAATGGAGGGCCACTAGCAATCGGCAAGATTCTTATAGTGATGAGCAATGTAGGTGGAGGGCCATTAGCCGCCGGCAAGATTTTTGCCGCGATGAGCAATGAAGCAGGATGGCCATTAGCAGCCAGCAAGATTTTTACCGCGATGACCAATGAAGCAGGAGGGCCACTAGCAATCGGCAAGATTCTTATAGTGATTAGCAATGCAGGTGGAGGGCCATTAGCAGCCAGCAATATTTTTGCCGCGATGAGTTATGAAGAAGGATGGCCATTAGCAGCCGGCAAGATTTTTACCGCGATGAGCAAGGAAAATGTAGGGCCAGCAGCAGTCGGCAAGATTTTAGCTGCTATGGAGCCTGAATTTGCTAAAACTATCCGTACTGCGATGAAAGAAGTCAAATCTGCCGATGTTTCATCTACTACGCAACAACGTACATTGGCTGAACCTATGAAGTTGGTCGAAGCCACCAAAAGGCCTCATCCTACTACGGAAGTTGGAAATGGGAATGAGGTCGAGGCCAAGAAACCTCATGTTGATGGACAAACAACAAACAAATTAACAAAGCCATAAACCGGGATGCAACGGCGTATAGTGACTAATATAGCAGATGTTAATTAACATCTTGTTGGTGGGAGATCTTGATCCCGCCGACAAATTCATTGCAGCATTTGGCTACGTGAATAAAATGCATAATAAAATGTTGGTTATGTCCTGAGTCTGTTGACTGATGTTGAGCGGGGAAAAATCATTTCACGTACGATAAAGAACATTGATTTTTCTCAATCAATGTTCTTGGTTGTAAATTTTTAAGACGGCATTGATGTCATTTTCTCGTGATGTACTGTTGATTACATGGTCATAAAGATATGATTTTTGAGATTCTCTTAGTGCTGATTCTAGACGCTTTTGCAATGTTGCAGGGTTCTCAGAACCACGGCCGATGATTCGTTGTTTCAATTCTTCTAAATTAGATAAATTGAGAAAAATGCTGACAATTTTATATGGGAAATTTTGTTTATTATTTAATATTTGTTCAGCGCCATTGACATCAATTATCAATAGAGCATCTTTCCCTGATTCTAAAATTTGCAATATTTTTATGCGAGATGATCCATAATGATTTCCATGTACTACAGCATGTTCCAAAAATTCATCATTTTGAATGTTAAATAAAAACTCTTGTTCCGTCACAAAAAAATAATCAACACCATGTTGTTCATAGTCTCTCGGTTTACGAGTTGTCGTTGTTATAACGCGCTCTATTCTGTCATTTCCTACAATGTGCAATAATGATTCTCCTACAGTGTTTTTGCCAACACCGGATGGCCCAGAAAGAATAAATAAAATAGGATGTCGTTCTTGCATGGATGTATTTTACTCCAGATTAATGTTCAAAATTATTGTTTTTCGATTGAAACATTTGAAAAAATGAGAAAATTCGAATGAGTCAAGTATTGACATGTTTGCCATTTATTTTTCCCTACGGGGAGTACATTAGGAAAATATATTATGCAACCAACATATCATCCATCCAATTTGAAACGTATTAGAAAGTGTGGATTTCGTGCTCGTATGGCGACTAAGGGGGGACGTGCTGTTTTGTCATCTCGCCGCCGAGTAGGAAGAAAAAGGATTTGTGTTTCACTTTGGCACAAGTAGAGGCGGTTCAAATGACTAGGCTGTTTAGAAGCCAGCGTATTTGTACTCGGTCAGATTTTGAAAATTTTCGTAAGAAGTGCGCGCGTTGTGTTTCTTGCGAAATTTTTTTATTGAAAAAAATAGAACGTCGTATTTTTAATTCTTTGCATAATGACTGTTTACCAAGAATTGGAATAATAGTTTCCAAAAAGATTGGGTGCGCAGTGACAAGAAATCGTGTGCGTAGGGTAGTGAGAGAGTTTTTTCGTACACATCAGGATTTGTTTCATCAAAATTGTGATTATTTAGTGATCACGCGCAGTGGAATAGGGGAGCAATCGAGCAAAGTAATACGTTCTGAATTGGCGTGTTGTACCAATAGAATTAATAGAAAAACAACTGATGTTATCTAAAAACTGAGCAGTTCGTGGATGGCGGTATGTAAATGATGATTTTTCAATTGTCCGCTTTCATCATTGATTATTCTAGTTGATAAAAGTGAGTCAGACTTGTGGGTGCATCTATATATTGCATTGCAAATTATTTGATTTTTTGTTTTCCTGTTTTGATAAGCTCTAATCTTTGTCTGTTAAATTTTGTTAAAAAGCGCTTGGCTTTTTTTAGAAATTAGCGTATGCATGATAAAGAATTTTAAATAGTTAAAATGTAAAAATTTAGTATAACAAAATAATTTCAAAGAAAAAACATGGGAGAACAAGATATGAATAGTAACATATGTAGCACGATTAACACAAGTATTGCTGATTCAGTTAACAGGCAGGATGAAGTATTAAACGGCAGTGGGCCTTTAGAGTCTAAAATTGGTCAACACGGTATAAATGCACCAAAAAGTGTGCCTCAATTTGCGACAGAACAAAAAAAGGACGAATTTGCTGATGCAGCAATAGAAAATAGAACAGTAAAATGTGTCGCTAACGATAGAATGACTAATGATTTCAATGCGATTCTTGCTGCTGTTAACAATGATGATTGTGTCACTGCTGCCAATATTCTTAAAAATGTATTCAATTACAGCCATGAATATGCCTTTGAGATTCTTGATGTTATCAATGATATGGATAATGATGTAGTTGTTGATATTCTTGTTAACATAGATTATGATACCGCTGGTATGATTTTTGTTGCTTGGACATCAGATTTTTCAGCACCAGATTTGTAACGTTTAATAAACTCTATTTTTTTTGTTAAGTTTTTGCTGTAAAATGCTTGACTTTTTTTTAAAACTAACGTACTTGCGATCAAGTTTTTAAATAACAAAATGAATATGTATATGAATGTGGATAATATTGGAATATGTGGATATTTTATTGTGCCAATTGATCGAAGTAATAGTAGTAGCAATTGTGCTCAAGCACGACAAATAGATGTGCGTAGAAGCATTGTGCCAACATCGTCAAGCCATGAACGGCGCACTGGCCATGTGGATGTTATACAAAGAGATGTTTCGTTGCG
>CAZPRW010000088.1:0-3340 GCA_964589405.1 uncultured Opitutales bacterium
GCTTGCTATTCCCCATGGAAAAATAACAGTTTTGACTATTCCGCGAAAAACTTTGTGTGTTCCCCAAAATTTGGAAATCTTGCTGACTGTTGACTGTTGACTGTTGACTGTTGACTGTTGACTCATGCATTCTAACCGTCGCAGTGTGTCCAATTGTAAAAAATTTGCAATACAAAATGACAACATATGTGAAATTTTGGTAAAAACCGTGATGTTGTGCATAACAATTGAGGAATGGTCATGTAATTTTTTATCATGAGAAATACGTTAAATATGTATTTTAGTGATCAGATAGGAATATTCCTAAATCTTCTTCTGCAGCATTAGCAATTTCTTTTTTATTATCTTTATAAAATTTGTTACGGATCTGGATCCGTCATTAGTTCCGCGGCGATCATCTGTCGCAGATATCATGATTGAAGTGGAATGGCATTTCCATCACATGCAATTCAATTGTTGTAAGCGATATTCGTTCAACTTTTGTTCATGATCATTAGTTTTTGCTCCATTAAAAATCGCAATGCTTCTTCCCCGTCGTCATCCGTTTTATTGAAGAACTGCTCGAAAAATTTTAGGCACTTATTTGATACATGAACTTTTTTCATGCGTAGCAAGTATGCCACTGTTGTTGGTTCGTAATCACTGAATTTTATATCAGATTCCACATCTTCCGACATGCTGTTAAAAAACGAGCGTAATGCAATAAGGTCGTTGGCCAATGTTTTAAATTGATCTGAAACTCCTTTGCAAGTGCGCACTGTTTCGAGTTCTTTGTCTGTAAATGCATTACAAATTAGCAACTCAATAGAATTATAAGAATCACTTAACGAAAACCATCTATTAAGTTGATACATGGACGATTCAGAATTGTCTGGATCATTTAGTATTGATTGTATGGCATTCATGATATTAACCATGTCGGAAGTGCGTTCCATATCTATCTGACATAGATTGATGAACATTTCGTACGCTGTTAACCCATTATTCTTTAACATCTCTACAAAATTTTGTGATAGAGTTCCTTCCGAAGATATCTGCTTAACTAAGAATCGATAAACAGCACATGGATTGCCTTCTTTTAGCGTCTTTATCATCTTTTGTTTAGTACTTTCATCTTGTGGATTTTGAGCATACTGCTCGTATTGTTTTTCAATTTTTTTGATTTCTGAATTGATAGTTGTTGTTTCTGCTGTGAATGGGGTTTTATTGATTTTTTCTGCCATTCTTTTATCCAAGTTTTTTTGTCTTATAACGCACTTTTTAATTATGCTTGCTATTCCCCATGGAAAAATAACAGTTTTGACTATTCCGCGAAAAACTTTGCTTTTTTCCCAGAATTGGGAAATTTTGCTGGTTGTTGTTGACTGTTGATTGTCGATTGCTTCCTCACTCACTCTAACAACAACAGTGTGCCTAATTGTAAAAAAATTGCAATGCAAAATGACAACATGTGTAAAATTTTGGTAAACTCTGTGGTGCTCTGTTTGTAAAATCTGTTGTGGCGATTAATCAACCGCTGTCTGTGTAATACCAGCATTTTGAGCTAAAATTTTTGCTACATTGCAAATGTGTTATTCAAAATTCTTCTGTTCATCGGATATTGTTGTCCATTCGCCATGTCCTGGAATGATGATTGTATCCAGTGGCAATGTTAGCAATTTTTGTCGAATGCCATCGATTAATAATTTTCTATTTCCACCAGGAAGATCATATCGTCCAATACAGTCTTTAAATAACGTATCGCCTACAAATGCTGTTCGAAACGATGGTAGATAGAATGTAGCATCACCTGCAGCATGTCCAGGTACATTTTGACAGAATATTGTCAGCCAGGAACAGATTTCCAAAAATCCATCATGGTCGATTTCTTCATCGACAGGGCAGCCTAATAGTTGATGTTCTGTCATGGCAAATGATTGCATTTCATCAGCATGTTCTACTAACCATTTATCATCATGATGTGCGTAAACACATGTGCCATTATCATGAAATAATGTAGCGTCACCAACATGGTCCCAATGCCCGTGTGTCAATAATAATGCAATGATTTTAGTGTCAGAATGGAAGACAGACTTGCTCGTTTCAAATGCTCCGAATGGGGCATCAATTACAATGCCTTCCTTTTTATCACGACATTCTAAAAACCCTGTATGTGTGGATAATTCACCACATCGTTTTACGCATAATGTTACATTATCTTGCGCGATAAAAATTTTATCGGATGTTTTCATGATGTTGTTGGAAAATTTCTAAAATGATTTTATCATTATAATGTTTTGAACCTGTCAATTTTTCTAATGAATATAAATTGTAATGCTGCAAATGTTGTAATTCTTCATGGCAGTCCATTCCTCGTATGTACACAATGCGCCCATTTGGTTTTAATAACGGTGATGCATATGATAAGAAATTGGATAAATTTGTTACTGCACGGGCAACGATAACATCGAATTTTTGGTGTATTGTTTCTGCACGTACATTATCAGCAATGACATTCATCAGTTCTAACCGCTTGATCATATCATTTACTGCCATTATTTTTTTACCAATTGAATCAATCAATTGAAACTTTGCATGTGGGTAACATATTGCAAGTGGAATCCCTGGCAGTCCACCACCTGTCCCAATGTCCAAAACATCAGAATTTTGAGATAATGCTAACATGCGGGTGACTGATAAACATGGGATAATATGTTGTTCAATTACATGATCGATATTTTTTCTGGAAATAAGGTTTATTTTTGTGTTCCACTCACGCAAATATTGTACGTAATTGTATAATTTATCGAATTGATATGATGTTAGTTCTGGGTAAATATCTTCGATTTTAGTACGTTCCTGTTGTTGAGTGTTGTTCATATTGGCCTTCTATAACTTCTTTATCACGATTGACGTAGTATATTGTTCAATTGTTGCCATTGTTGGATAGTAATGTTCCCTGGTCGGGATTGTTTGTCAATAGAACATTCTGCCAGCCACTGATGGAACCGATCATCATATGTACGTAATATTTTTTGAATTTGTTTTCGTCGCTGTGTAAAAATATCGCGCATATGACATTTTGTTATTTCACTAAATTGGAATGGATTGTTCAATTTTTTCAATGAAAGAATTACCGAGTCAATGTGAGGAATTAGATAGAATGCTTGCCGTGGAATTTTATATTTCGATATACAGCAATATGCTGATTGTAACATGATTGTTGTTGGTGAATATTCTGATGAATTTACTTGTGCGCAAAATCGTTCAGCAGTATCAGATTGAATAATAATATTTATTGTTGTTGGTAAATTATTTTGTGACAATACTCCGTCGATCCATGGTGATGAAATCGCATAGG
>CAZPRW010000089.1:0-3244 GCA_964589405.1 uncultured Opitutales bacterium
CGGCACCTTCTACTCCTTCTTCACCATTAGGACGCGTTCCTCGAGTATATAGCTCCATCTTGCCCTTCCAGCGCTCGACTTCATCCAAAAACATTTTGAAAAACTCTTCAAATTTAGTGATATCCATAAATCGTAATGGATACTGATATCCTATTGCAGCATTATTACTATCACTATTATACGATAACGTCATGCCCTTGCTCTCTTCAGCATTATCGTTCATGCGCAATAAATACCGCAAAACAGCACCCTTATTCATTTCAGGAATTTCACCAATTTCCGAAATAAAAATCATATTATCGCGCTTGTTTTCATATTTTAGATGTACCAATGTTCCATGGTCAACATCTAAACAACAATATCCAGATGGATCAATTTGTAACCCTATCAAATTTATCCTCCTGGCAAATTCTTGCAAAATATCAGTGAATGTATCGATTGCCATACCACACTCCTCTTCTCTGGGAGAAGGATGATTGAATAACGAAATTAGTCAATGATTTTTTCATAAAAACAAGATAGCCACCGATAAAATTACCAGTGGCCATCTAATTAAATCATTAAAATGATTTATTTTTTCTTTCCACCGCCGCATCCACAGTCACACATATTTCCTCCTTTTTGAATTTTTATGCATTCATGCAGAATACCATTCTCTGCTAAAATGCGGCGGTCATTATACCAAATGTTCAACCTCTTAACAAGATTTTTCTATCAATAAAATAGTTTATATCTCGAAAGATTCGTTCATCACAAAAACTATAACTGCATATTATATTCAATTGCGTCAAAAACTAGCCTCAGAATCACGCCAGAAAGAATATCATAGCCTTATGACACTATGACATCGCTGTTACATCCAAGATTTTGTAATGTTCTATATGCAATGATGGATCCGCTCTGAACATCAATTTTGCATTAAATCGTTCCTCTACTGTTAACAATGATGCTTCGTCACCTTTCATATGGTCCAAAACATCATTGTTCAATAACACCTTTATTTGAACACGTGTATCCATCGATACCTTTTCACGTTTTTGTTGTAAACAACTGGCGATCTTGCGGTATATTTCACTACACATTGTTCGTGGAGATTTAATATATCCATCTCCATTACAATAGCGACATATCGCACGCATTTCACTGCAATTACTTTGGGAATGTCGTTGACGAGAAACTTCCATCAATCCTAATGTCGATATTGGCAGGACAAATACACGTGCTTTATCCTTGCTCAATTCTGTACGCATCAAATTGAAAATATTATTCCGATCACGCTTATTTACCATATCGATAAAATCTATCACGATCAAACCACCAATATTTCGCAATCGTAATTGACGGGCAATTTCTTTCCCTGCCTCAAAATTTAAATTATAAATAAAATTGTTGCCGTCTTTATCCTTCGACTTGAAATTGCTGGTATTAACATCGATTGATGTCAATGCTTCCGTCTCATGAATGACTATTTCACCACCACATGATAATGATACACGTCGACGAAAAGTTTGTTCTATCTGTCGTTCAATATTAAACCGTTCAAAAACAGGAATATTTTCTGAAAATAAATGGAACTTTTGCTTGGACCGTGGGGATATCATTTCAACAGCATGTAACATCCTGTCCAAAATAGCAGAATCATTGACAATGACACGGTCAACATCATCAGTAAGAAAGTCACGAACAACTCGTTCTACCAAATCAGGCTCCTGATGCAATAATGTTGGCTTATCATTGTTTTCATATTTCGACATTACTGATTGCCACTCTTGCAATAACATGTGAAGATCACGTACAAAATATCGTGCTTTTTTCCCTACACCAGCTGTACGCACAATTACCCCCATGCCATCTGGGATAGTCAATTTATTTACAATATCGCGCAATCGAGCACGTTCTTTTTCATCCTCGATTTTTTTGGAAATACCACATTCTTCAGAAAATGGCATCAAAACAAGACATTTTCCAGGAAGTGCTATATTTGTCGTTACTCGAGGGCCTTTTGTTCCGATTTGGCCCTTCGTAATTTGTACCATGATATCTGTACCAATTGCATACAAATCTGGAATATCTTTTAATGTGATTTGTTTTTGTTTTTTCCCTGTCTTACGAGTGACTTCGAATGTTTTTTCACTAACAGCTGGCAAAATATCCCAATAGTGTAAAAATGCATTTTTCGACTCGCCAATATCGACGAATGCTGCCTTCAATCCTGGTTCAAGATTTTGAATCTTTCCCTTATATATCGCACCGACATCACTTCGTTCATTCAGACGTTCAAATTCATAATTTTCCAAAATTCCATCTTCTAACAACGCTACACGATTTTCTGTCAATTCATTACTAAAAATTAATTCCCGAAATGTACGATCTGTCCGCGACAATGATTTGATTATACGTTGTAACATTGGTTGTTGTTTTGCCCGTTCAGCAGCCTCTTCTTTTATCCGCTCGACAAATCCATCATCTGCACAAGTTTCTTCGTCACTATTATTTTCTTTTTTAAATTCTATCATGAAAAAATTTTCCCCTATACTTTTTATGAAATGACATTTTATTGTTGATCCTATTTTTTACACAAAACACTTATGATATCGATAAACGCTCTGCGTTATTCCTTGTAAGAAACAACAAATCAATAAAAACGACCCTCCATAACTTAAAAACGGCAATGGAATGCCAGTAATCGGCATAAGTCCTAACGTCATGCCAATATTGACAACTACATGCAAGAGCAATAAAATACTAGTACCGATACAAATATATGTACCGAACCGATCTCGCGACAACTGTGCTGTTCGCAAACCATTGCCTATCAATAAAACATATAATAAGATCACACAAAGCGACCCTATCAACCCTCTTTCTTCAGCAATTACTGAAAAAATAAAATCATTCGATGCGACAGACTTCGGTAAATACCCGAGTTGTGCTTGCGTACCATTATTAAACCCCTTACCTGTCAATCCACCTGTCCCAACAGCAATTAATGATTGCCGCAAATTCCAACTAACACCAATCCCATTAGGATCAACATCATCAGGAAATAAAAACGCTAATATACGATCTCGTTGATAATCTTTTAATGGCAAAATACTATGGTCCTCGTATTTCGTCTGCTCACCATCATTTTTTAAAAATTTATCATCTAAAAAATTACGATATCCATATATATCAACCGCGATGATTGATACTGCGATCAAAAAAATGGCAACTATGCCAAGAAAAAATTTTTTCGACAATT
>CAZPRW010000090.1:0-3242 GCA_964589405.1 uncultured Opitutales bacterium
TGTCGGAAATATTACGTGCTAACATAAAGAATGAAACGAAATTGTTGGCATTAAAAATGCTTTTATCGACGGCTGAAAATAATGCACAGCGAATGGCAGCGTATGAATGTCTTGCAAAAGAAACAGTTGAGACAACATCACGTTCTGTTTTTCATCATGTTTTACTAGCGATGTTCAAATTAGCTGTTGATTCTGATGATTTAGTCGCTGCAGAACGTGTTATTCATAACATGGAAAATACTTTTTCTGATAAACCATTACAGAAAGATATGTATAAATTTTTAGCATATCGTGTGTGGATGCAAGATGTTAAGGATTATCGATTAATAGTGCATTATCTTGATCAAGCTAGGCAATATGTATGTAGTATTGATGGAGAAGAAGCATGTTTGATGTCGCAAATTGGGAATGCTTTTTATTTGTCAGGGGCTTATGAGCTAGCTAAACATGCATATATTGATGTTTTGCATACAAAAGTTCATGCAATCGATTATGAAAAAATATTGTGCCAGTTGATACAGTGTGATATCAAACTATCGGATCTCGACGGTGCAGAGGAGCATTTGTCATTTTTTGAAAAAAAGCATGAGTCATATGGTGATTATCGTTGGCAGGCAGAATTATTATATATTAATACTAGATTAAATAACGGGCAACAAGATGTTGCATTGCGCCATTTAGATAAGTTGTTAGAAAAATATTATGGCAAGATTTCTGTGTTCTATGCAATGAAGTTTTATTTGTTGCAAGCATCATCATTGTTTTCAGCACATGACTATAACAATGCATATATCGTTGCTTCTAACATTTGTGAAATTCTGCCAGATAATAATGATATTGATGAAATGTCATTGATAGTAAGTCAGGCATTATTTATAAAGGGAGCTTGTGAGTTGTTTAATGACAAAGAACATGTTGCTCGGTTGACGTATAATAAGTTGCGTAGCTTGTATGAAAATACTGAATCTGCCATGTTGTCATATTTTATTGAGGCAGAATATTATTATAATCATGACGATTTTATTCTGGTTCATGATTTATTGATGGAATGTGCTAAGAGCGGATGTAAATATTCTCCGTTTGCTTATTATCAATTGGCAAGTTATTGCCGTGCGAAAGGTGTTTTGTATTCAGAACAAGCGATAAGTAGTTTGTCAGATTCGATATCGCAGTATGATGGTCATGAAATAATTTTTGCAGCAAAACTGTTGTTGGCAGACATATTGAGAGAAAGTGGTCGTTTTAGTGATGCTGAAGTCATATATGATTCATTATTGAAAGATTATCCCATGGATGTTCGGTCGAATTTCGTCGCTCTTTGTCTAGCAAAATCTGTTTTTGCACAACGTGATAAGGGTGAAATTTTTGTTGAACGTGCTAGAATGATACTTGAACGTTTGCATTCTACTAATGGATTGCCTCTAGATCTGAAGATCGAAATTGATGCAATGTATTGTTTTGTCCTGTATAATATCAGATGTTATGATCAAATGAAAAATATTGCATGGGGAACATTATTGGAATCACTTGCTGATTTTGAATCATTGACAGATAATAATATTTATTGGTTGTTGCAGATTGCCAATTTCTTGAGAAAGACAAATGTTTCTGTAGAAGAAAATCGTGTGGAGGACGATGCATTGAATGAAATCGTTGAAAAATTATTGTCCGTGAAAGATGATGGCTCAATATGAAAAAATATATTATTTGGTTAATATTGTGTTTGTCTGTTATTGGTCATGCAGAACATGATGTGATGACGACAACAGAGGCTGTGTCATTGGGTGTTGTTCAGGGGATAACAGAATATCTTCCAGTATCATCAACAGGGCATTTGATTTTGTTCGATGAATTGTATTCTGCCAAAGATGGGTTGTCTTGTGACAATTGTAGCGTCATAACTGATAGAGTTACGAAATCTGCAAAGGATGCTTATTTTGTTGTCATTCAATTTGGATCGATTTTAGCAGTGTTATTATTGTATCGCCAACGATGTTATTCGATAATAACTGGAATATTTGGACGCAGTCGATATGGTCGTTCTTTGTGTTGCAATTTATTATTGTCATTTTTCCCATCAGCAGTTGTTGGATTATGTGTAGATGGATGGTTGCAATCACGATTATATAATAAATATGCTATAGCATGCGCATTGTTCGTCGGTGCTATCATGATGTTGTTGGCAGAAAGACACTATACTCGTAACAGTAGAAAACATAAGCAGATGACGAGTATATCAACAATGACACCGTATAAAAGTATTACTATTGGTCTGTTACAATGTTTAGCATTAATTCCTGGGATGAGTCGTTCTATGACGACGATTTTGGGCGGATATTGTGTCGGATTAAAACGAACAGATGCTGCAGAATATAGTTTCTTATTGGGATTGGTAACATTGTCAGCGGCCACAGTTTATAAACTAATTTTCAATTTTAGTGATTTGTTTGCAGTGATCAATGTGTCGCAATTTTTTATTGGAATTATTGTTGCATTTGTTTTCTCTGTTATTGCTATACGGTTTCTCATAAGGTTTTTGTCAAAAAACGGGATGTCGTTATTTGCGTATTATCGCGTGGTATTAGCTGCAATAATATTATTGTTTTTGTGAGTATATTTGTTGTTTATATATCTTTTCTATAGAAAATAATCTTGCTTTTTGGTTTTGTTACATTAACCCGTTTTTCGTAAATAGAGTGTATTATGGCTAGAGTTTGCATAGTAACTGGTAAGAAACGGTCTGTTGGGCGTCGTATCATTCGTAAGGGACAATCCAAGAAAAGTGGCGGTATCGGTACTCACGTAGTAAAACGCACGAAGCGTTTGTTTAAGCCAAATTTGCAACGTATTCGTGTCATGTTACCTAGTGGGCAGGTTAAGCGTGTATGGGTATGTGTAAAGGCAATAAAAGCTGGTTTGGTTGAGAAGGTTGTTTCATAATTGTTTGGTAAGGTTTTTGCGTCCGACGACATCAAGTATATATTTGCTTGTTGTTCGTCGTTTTTTATTTGTTTAACTTGGAGATGATTATATGCTATCATTGGAACAAATTAGAAAGAATCCGGAATTGGTAAAGTCTGGTGTGGCGAAAAAGAAATTTTCGTGCGATATTGATCGTTTTTTACAGGTTGATTCTGAACGTAGAACATTGATTTCGGAATTTGAATGTTTGCGTGCAGAACAAAATGCGTCAAACACACGTATAGCTTCCATGGAAAAGGGATCTCCTGAGTTTGCTACTG
>CAZPRW010000091.1:0-3112 GCA_964589405.1 uncultured Opitutales bacterium
AAAGATCATGCCATTGTTCGTTCGGAATACGGCAAACATGGACTATCATTTTTAATAAACACTGCGGAGTATAAACAGTTGGTAAATTCAATACATGACATAATTTTCTGCGATGCTGGAAAGCGGTCACATCAACCAGAAACAGTATCTGTTAAACGTGAATTACACAATATTTGCAATTGTCCGTGACGTTGAACATATTCTTCATCTGACATTTTTTTACATTCATATTGCCATACTGTCTCTGGCCAATAACCATCGCTTTTTGACCGGCAAATGATGTGAATATGCAATTGCGGTGTTTTATTCCCTATCGCTGCAACATTTAATCGATCACATGAGAAACAATATTCCATAATATTGCTCATCCACGATATTTCTTTCATCAACTGCAATTGATCATTATGCTCCAATTGGTTAATTTGAACAATGTTCATTCTTCGAGGGACAAGAAATACCCATGGTATCTTTGTAGAATTCAACAATACTGTACTCAATGGTAATTCTATAATATTTTTATAATGAGACAATTGTTCATTCAATAAAAAAGATGACATGATTCAGTACAAGAATCATGTCGTGATGAACGTTTGCAAGATTTAGTTACAATTAATAATAATAGTTCAATGCGATATGACCGCCAATATTCCAATGATCATGACCGATAACTGATCCTATACCTCCACTTATTGATAAGTTGTCAGAGATTTTATTCTTCAATCCACCATATACTATTCCAGAGTGTTTGTCGGTATATCCGAACACTGGGACAAATGGGTCAACTCCTGCACCGTCCAACTGTGCTAAACAATGACTATGCGACCGTATTGCTTGGCATTTCCACCCTGCTCGCAAGACCAAATGCAAATATCTTTTGTCATTCTTTTTATGTAGAAATATCTTTTCAGCATGAAGTCCCAACATGGTATCTAACATGTCGAAATTAACACTGTCCAAGGATGCTGCATTTGTGCCACCATTTTCATGATATGATTTTTGATGAATACGGTTATATGTCACACCTGCCCATGGTCCTACCTCAAGGCCACATAATTTTACCATTCCCTTGGTAAATTCTGCACTGACATTAATATCATTACTATCGAACTTTGTATTGAAATGTGCATTACTGCTATCTACACGCGACATTTCATTTTCTACATACGCAAACCCTCCAAAAACATGGAATCGTGTATGCAGATGTTTGGCATTTTCGTTCTTGTACATCCCAAAAACACCACAGTTATAAATATCCTTCTTTGCACGTTTATTTGTTGATGTTGCATTTCCAAAGAAGTCAATGTTAGCATGGCAAAATCCTACCATTACTCCATATTTCCAATTGCCTCCATTCGACAATTCTTTGACAAAATCATGGCCAATAACTACTCCATATCTGTCATAATCATATCCATATCCCAAAATTTCATCCTGGTGGCCATGCCCGCCTAGCACCATTATGAATGGGTCCTGCTTATATGCACACATTTCAGCAAATATTACTTGTTTCTGAATGTCAGACATTATTTCTGCATCAATGGCTGCCAGTTCAGCATTGACAAACTGTTGATTTCCATCGGGTCCTTTACTAGACGGAACATTTTCTCCTGTTGCATTTTCATCCCAAATTACAATACCAGAGGCCTTAACTTTTTCTGCGTCAGGCACAGCTTCATCTTCTGTGTCAGATTCTGCGTCAAGCGTAGCACCAGATTCTGTGTCAGTTTCTTGGTCATCTTCCGTGTCAGGCACAACATTATAATCAATTAAATACGCATGAAAATCTTTCAAATATTGAGATTTAGTACCATTTGATACGATGGACGTACCATCTTTTTTTGTTATCTGATATAATTTCACACCTGTCGCCAATTCATATGGCTTAGTTGCTACTTCAAATTCATCTTTATCAAGCTTCAAAAATCCAGCATCAATGAATCCATCGTCTATAGGAAGAGATATCTCACTTGTTTCTTCATTTATTGTCAGATTCTCATTATAACCACTCCGTACAACCCAGAAATTGCTTCCTGTAGGCAAACTGTCCAGCGTATTTCCCTCTTTATCACATATACCAAACGCACCACCTTTATTCAAAACAAGTTGGCCACTTGCTGATGGAACGTATAACACACCATTTGTCTTGTTGAAGACTGGAAGATCACCATCCTCCTTACTTTCTAAATCACCACCAAACGATAACACCTGACCTTCTCCTATTGTCAACGTACCGTTGACAGGATAACCGCCATTTTCCGGTATCAGGCTTACACTTCCATCTAGTTCTTCACGTGTTGTCCCAGCAGTACCAATTTCTGTTTTCACACCGTCATTTTGATAGATCCATGTTTCGGCATAAGAATTCGTAACGTCACCACCACTCATGTATACATAATTATTTACTCTTGAATACGAAATATTCGCCTGCAAATGCTCCAAGGCATCGTTTAACTCTTCCGTATTATTAGAACCCATCAAATGCATCGATCCGTCTATTATCTTTATTTCGGACAAATCTTGCACCGGTCGGAAACAATTTACTGTGCTACCACCATCAATACGCATGATAGAGCCGGCCTGCACACCACTACCATTTCCTACCGCCGTCTTAATCTCTCCCAATATGTTCAGCGTGACCGGCTTATCAGAAGCTGTTCCACCGCTCTTAATAGAGCCCAACGTTTCCCACGTGCCATTATCTTGCTTTGTATCGTCTAATTCACGCATACGCCCAACATTGATCTGGAAATTTGGACCAATTCCAAATGCTCGTGCGCCTTTCTGATCACTCCCTATCATCGCTGTCGCCCATTCTGTTGCTGCATCAGACGACTGCACCGCAGCAATTGCTGCGCCTTCAACCTTCCATGGTTTAGACAACTTTAACGCTCCTATCGTAACAACTGGACCTTTAACTTGCTCCTCATTATCTTCAACTTGTTCCCCATTATCATCAACTTGTCCCCCATTAAAGTAAAACCGCATGCCATCAGAAACATCATTATTTCCTCCATTAACATATCCTCCAAGTGTTGAAATGTATGCATCGCTTCCTGATGCTGTACTCGCAACAACAGAATTACCCTGAAATTCCATTGTCCAGTTTTTCACC
>CAZPRW010000092.1:0-3086 GCA_964589405.1 uncultured Opitutales bacterium
GATTATTATCAGAACGATGGTCTTTTACAAAATCGATCGCATCTTTTACATTTTTTTCGCACCCCTTAGGATGTGCTGTGATACATATAAATCCACGTGTTTTTGGCTGTATAATCATATATTGGCTGTCACGGTAAGGAATCCTCGTTATCAGTCAATCTTGATGATAACCATTTTGAAACTATCAGTTGAAAAATTTTTCTTCTAATGAATGTTTTTAAATGTTAAATGTGCGATTTATTTCATGGAATCACAATTTTCAGTAGAAAATATTAAACAACAATTCCCTATATTTCAACGACCTAATGCTCATGGCAAAAGATTAGTATGGTTGGACAATGCATCAACTACTCAAAAGCCGCAATGTGTCATAGATGCTATTGTAGATTATTATACATGCTATAATTCTAACATTCATCGTGGAATATATGAATTCAGTGAAAAAGCATCGATGAGATATGAAGAAGTGCGGTCAAAAGTTGCACATTATTTTGGTGTGCATAATCCTGATGAAATAGTTTTTGTGCGTGGTGCGACAGAAGGAATCAATCTTGTTGCAAGTAGTTATTGTCGTAAATTTTTAAAAAAGGATGATGAAGTATTGATTGGTGCTGCAGAGCATCATGCAAATTATTTACCGTGGCAAGTGTTAGAGAAAGAAATTGGTATTTGTCGGAAAATTATTCCATTAACTAACGCAGGTGATATTGATCTTGATGCTTATGAAAAATTGTTTACTGAAAAAACGAAATTTGTTGCAGTACAATATATCAGCAATGTCATTGGTAGCAGGAATGATATTGGTTTATTGACAACTATTGCCCATAATCATGGTGCAAAAATTCTTATTGATGGTGCTAGTGCTTTGAATGTTTGTCCACCACAACTTGATTTGGTTGATTGTGATTTTTTCGTATGTTCTGGACATAAAGGATTTGGGCCAACAGGAAGTGGTTTTTTGTTTGGAAAATATTCGCTGTTAGAACAGATGGTACCATATCAAACAGGTGGTGATATGGTAAACAAAGTGACATTTGAAGAATCAACATTTAAAAATCCACCATGTCGTTTTGAAGCAGGGACACCTGATATTGCTGCTGTTATAGGAATGGGAGCTGCAGTTGATTTTTTGTCAAACATTGATCATATTGGATCACAAAAACATTTGAAAATGTTGACGGACTATTTAACGCAATCATTGCGGAAATGTAGCAATATTACCGTTTATGGAGATCCAACTGATAGAGCTGGCATAGTTTCTTTTAATATAAACGGATGTCATTCGCATGATGTTGCAACATTTTTGGCAAACGATGGTATTGCTGTACGTGCAGGAACACATTGTGCCCAACCATTAATGGAGTTGTTATCTGTTCCTGGGACAGTACGTGTGTCATTGGCAATGTATAATACTATTCAGGATATTGACGTTTTAATGACATCTATAAACAAAATTGAAAAATGGATTTTTTGATAAAAATGTCAGTAAAAATATATTGTAAAAAACAAGCAAGTCGATTTTTTGTCGGCCTTTTTTTAAAGCCGCATAAGTTATAAACCAAGCTTTTATTCTTTTGAAAAATATTGACATCGTATAATATTGGTGCACAATCCTTTCACCAAGATGGGTGGGAGTCTGCAGAACGTTTTGCGTGATATTTGGCATGAGATTGGCCAGCGGCATCATATCCGTGTTGCTATTATTCCGAATAAATACTTTTTTTTTGAAACTATAAAGGTCGATATTCGATCATTAAAAAGCAATGAAATAGAAAGCATGGCAAAGTTAGCAGTAGAGTCTAATATGCCAGGAAACAACAACTCTACAACAATGTCATCTTATTTCCCGAATGCTGAATTTACGGAATTAATTGTAGCAATATGTTCAAAACAGCGAATTTGTTCTGCCAATCCAGAATTATTGAAATGTAAATATTGGATATCGGAAGCATATTGGTTGCAACATGTAGTTGGTGATGGCAAGAAATCATCAATTGATGAAATAACTATATTGGACGTCGATGATAATGATCAGGTAGTTTTAGGAGACAGAACATTTCCATTGTTTATGCCATATTTTTGGTGTGCTGAATTGCATGATGAAAATATAAAAACAGTTGCGCGGTATGCGAATTGCGTAAAGAATATTACAAATAAATTATGGAAGCCAATTGCGATGCTAACTGCTGTTTCCGTGATTGCTTTTTTCGGTGCAATATTCTTTTCAACGTGTGTGCATGCCAAAAGTGGAATGCTAAAACTGGATGAGAAAGAAATGCAAAAATTGCGATCTGTAATATCAATGCGAGATAAGTTAGCATTTTTTAATGCTCCTGCAGAAAATTTTGTGAATCAATTGATTAAAATTAATGAGAAAAGGCCAAATGGTTTGTTTTTTGCAGAATATGAAATGACATCTCCGCATGACGTCATTGTTCAAGGACAATGTGATGAGATTGCAGATATGAATGTTTTTATCAATACATTGAACAGTCGTAAGATGGCGGCAGAAGTTGTCGATTTTACATCAGATGATAACATAAAATTTTCTATGCATATCAAAATTGTAGATTAATAACATGAGAAATAGATTTTTAAAAAAATTGCAAGTAAGTACAAAGCATAAATTTTGTAGTTTAATGTTTTTATGTGTGTTATCGATTATGTTATTAATTGGTATTGCGTTTATATTGTCTAATGCTTTCAATCGGTATAAGAAATGTTCAGAAATATTGTTTGTGCATCGTCGCATGATTTCACAGTCTAAAATGGCAAAGAATGACGTTAATAAATTTGTGTCGTTAATGTCATTGCCTGACGTCAGTTATGTGCATGATGCTCAAGAGAAAATCAATCAATTATTAAAATCAATTGATGTTCCATATTCTACTGAAACAAAAGAATATGACATAAACAAGAATTTCAAAATACACGAAGAAACTATATTGTTTCACGATATATCATTGGCAACGTTTTTAGAATTTTGTCGGAAAGTTAACGTTTTGTCGAATCGCGATATGACATTAGGAAATATAAAAATTCGTGCCATTGAAAATGCGCAATTGAATGTTTCGTGTGACATTCTA
>CAZPRW010000093.1:0-3056 GCA_964589405.1 uncultured Opitutales bacterium
CAATATGGTGGGCGGTGAGGGACTCGAACCCCCAACCTACTGGGTGTAGACCAGTTGCTCTAACCAATTGCGCTAACCGCCCGACATCGATCACGAAATTTATATATGCAGGATTTGCAAGCATTTAATTTAATAAAAATTTCTATATGCATTTATGTTGATGAATCATGATTAATGTTCTTGGTGTTTTTATTTGGATTTCTTGATAAATTTAAATTTTGGCAGAGTTATGCTTAATGCACAGTCTTATTGTTTAAATGATTGTTAGTGTGTATTTGCATACAGCATGTTTGAGCAATGGTAATAATAATGTTTTATTGGAAAGAAATTGATCAGTTTTATTGAATTTTTGTTGCTGTTTTTTGTAAAATTTGCTTGATATTTTGGTTGGATTGTCAACTAATAACCAACAGGTTTGATAATTTGAGTACTTTACTTTCTTGAAAAATGGCACATCACCGCAACATTCATGATAGTGAAGCTCCTCGCATGTACTATACGTTTGAGGAGTTACAACAGTGCGCAGATGATGATTTTAAGGATTTAAACGCCATTAAATTGGCAAGAACACCACCGCATGAGATAGGTGCGTGGCTTGAACGGTTGTCGCATGAAGACAGAGAAATAGTTTTAAAAAAATTATCAGTTGATAATGCGACGGAAGTGCTGGCAGAAATGTATGCAGAAGATTCTGCAGAGATCATTTCTGAGATGCGAGATGCTAAAGCTATAAAAATTCTTATTGGGCTTGCTCCTGATGATGCTGCTCAATTGATGCGTGAATTAGAAGAAGATGATCGTGATAGGTTGTTGTCGAAAATGCCATCGAATGCCGCCGCATTATTACGAAATCTGTTAACTTACGATCCTGATACTGCTGGTGGTGTCATGACACCGCATGTTTCAACATTGAAAACAGACATGACGGTCGATGAAGCGATTAAATTTTTGCGGAACAGTAAAGACATAGCTGAAAACATTGAAAGTTTATATGTTGTTGATAAAACAAAACGGTTGGTCGGCGTACTGAATGTTCAGAAATTGCTTTGGACAGATGATGATCAAAAAATCAGTGATATTATGTGTGCCGATGTTGAGGGTATTTGTACGCCTGAACAGGACAAAGAGACAGTTGCACAAATAATGGCACAGAATCACTTTAATACATTGCCAGTGGTTGATGCACAACATCAATTGATCGGTATCATTACACATGATGATGTCATTGATATTTTACGAGAAGAAGCTACAGAGGATATTCAGAAATTACATGGTGCCGGTGGTGATGAGAATATTCATGATAGTGTTTGTTATAGTGTTGTAAGACGCACACCATGGTTGGTAGTGAATCTTTGTATAGCATTTATTACTGCTTCGGTTATTCAACTATTTGAAAATAAGATTGCACAATGTACCTTTTTAGCGGTATTTATGGGTATGATCAGTGGATTGAGCGGAAATTCTGGCGCTCAAACATTGGCCATAGCAATACGTAGTTTTGCGCTCGGTGAATTGCATGCAGGAGATTCTCCTATGATTCTTTTGAGAGAAACTATGAAAGGGATCATTAGCGGGCTTGTTGTAGGAATAGTTGCTTCGAGTATCATTGGGTATTGGATGCATAATGTAAAAGCCGCAATAGTTGTTTTAATTTCGATTATTTTAAATATGGGGCTTGCTGGATTAGTTGGTGCATTTATTCCGATATTTTTGACGAAAATAAAATGTGACCCTGCTCAAAGCTCGTATATATTTTTGACATCCGTCACAGATATTATGAGCATGTTCATATTTCTTGGTGTTGGATCATATTTCTTGCTATGATATGGATGTTTTAGCGTGCGACATTGGAATGACATCTATACGTGCGAAAAGTCGCTGTTGTGTCGGTTTTTTTAATAAAAGAAAACATGATGTTACTGGACGATTCCGTGCACGAGATATTGAAATTTCACGCCAACGTAGTAATACTGCTGCTACTACTTTCTCAAAAAAAATCACCGTAAGGGCATTTCTGAAAAAAACAATTAATTGCAATATTTTAATACGACGAAAGCCATTTTTATATGCTTTGTATAAAATTTTTTCGCACAACGTTTATTGTCCCAAATGTAAAATGTTTAATGATAAAATTGCATTTTCTACAAACAATCGTGAGATATTGGATAATGTTTTGATGTTTGAAGAGATTCGTGACTTTATCGATAGTTTTTTTGATAAAACCAATCGTGGTATAATTATGGTATATAATAATTACGTAGTCTATTCGGAACAATATAATTTTATGACGCGATCACGACGTTTAAGAATAAAAAATGCCACAGAATTGATCTGCGACATTGCCGATGCCATTGATTTAATAAAGTATTAATTTTTTTGCTGAAGCAATCCTTTTGCCAACTCTTGTGACACTGTATCTGTATCATTGTTGGCTACCTCTTCTAATAATTGCTGTGCTTCTGCATTTCCTCCCAACGATCGTACAGCCATTGCAAGAAAGCATTTTGCAGTGCCATTGTCTGGATTGATTACTAAAGCACGTTCTGATAAAATTTTAGCAGCTTCTACAAAGTTACCAAAATTTAACTTGTTAACAGCCAGCCCAATCAACGGTAATTCACTATTCGGACGTGCAGCAACAATACCATTGAAAATATCATTTGCTTGTGATTGAAATCCACGACCAGTCGCAACATATCCAATGTCCATCAACAATTGGACCATTTCCGATTGAACAGGCAAATCATTTTGTACAACGCTATCCACAATAATGAATTATATTTGAATGAGATTATATTATTAACGAATGTTCTGTGTAGTCGATTTGAGAGAATCACCTACTGCACGCAATAAACCAGTTGCCGTAGATGTCAAATTTCCCCATGACTGAATTTTTGCTTGTAGTGCAAGCAACTGTTCTTGCCCGATGTCATCTTCTGATTCTAATTTATTGATTGCAGATTGTAAATTTTCTTCACACGATGCTACGCATTCTGCTAATAACTTATATATTCTTCCGAGCGTAACGGACTCCCCAGCAGTTGGATTAGATGTAA
>CAZPRW010000094.1:0-2970 GCA_964589405.1 uncultured Opitutales bacterium
ACGGCAACGACGGCAACGACGGCAACGACGGCAACGACGGCAACGACGGCAACGAAGATCCTATCAGCCTACGCTCTGGATTCAATCAAAAAAAATCAGATATTTCCAACGAAAAAAAATTCTGTACCAGATTTCTATACCACATCACATGCTACTTCAGAATGGTCACTCTACCACACCAAGTTTTCGTAATTTCGTATTAATGCATTCACAGGCAAAACGTGCAGTAATCGAACTTTTGTCTAATCCTCAAATTTTCAACAAAGCGATAGCTTTGTTTTGCAAAAACAACAGAATCAACCTTGCAGCCGCTACAAAAACGATCCAAGCTAGCAACGTCAACTCCGAGATGAATAAAACAGCGAATACAGAAGTTGTTAGCAAACATTCTTTTGAGATTGAAAAATTAATAGTTTACTCAGGACTGCCCCAGGATCTAATGCTATATTATGCACAACTTCGAAACAATCATCTACTACCGCACAAAGTCTTCGTAATTTCATATTAATGCATTCACAGGCAAAACGCACAACGATCGAACTTTTGTCCAATCCTCAAATTTCTACAAAGTGATACTTTTACTATTTTCCAAACACTACAGAATTTTTTCCAAGAATTGTACCCGGATTTAATACTACATTACATGCGACTTCAGAATGGTCCCCCACTATTGCACCAAGTTTTCGCAATTTCGTCTCAATACGCTCACCAGCAAAACGTGCAACGACCGGACATTTGTCCAGTCTCAAATTTGCCAAAATAACACCAGCACCCAAATGCGAAAAATTCCCTAACACAGAATCTCCAACATAATTAAAATGAGGAATCTGTGCATTGTTCAAAACAATAGAATTTTTTATTTCACACGAATTTCCTATTAGACAATTATCACCAATAATAACATTGTCTCGAATATACGCAAATGGGCGTATCGTTGTATTTTTTCCAATATACGCAGGGCCTTCGATCACGCAAACAGGCGGCAATTTTACTGTCGGATGAATAAACACATTATCGCCAATATGACATCCCGATGGAATATCATTTCGCAATGAACATCCATCAACCTTTTGTAATATTGCTTCTGAAATATTCTTCAACCATTCTACTGGGCTATTTGATATGTCAAAAATATCGTAAAATTCCCATGAATCATTGATTTCAAAAAAATCATCTGCCCTCATGATTACTCAAACTTTTCTTTCAATTTCTGAAAAAATCCTTCGCTATGTTTCGATGACAATCTGTCAAACTCTCTCAACTTTTCTTTCTGATCCTTCGATAATTTCGTCGGAACATCAATTATCACTTTAACATATTGATTACCACGACGAGATCCTTCGTTCAGCACTGGCATGCCATGGCCCTTCATACGGAATACTGTATCTGACTGTGTTCCTGCAGGAATTTTTAATGTTGCATGTCCATCAATAGTAACAACATCCACTTCACCGCCCAACGCCGCCATTACAAATGGAATCTTTTGCGTGCAATATAAATCATCATCTCGACGTTCAAAATTTTTATCATCTGACACATAGATTCCTACATACAAATCTCCACTAGGACCGCCATGTGTACCGGCATCACCAGATCCTCGCATACGCATATTCGCACCATCAAATATCCCTGCAGGAATTTTTATCTTCTGTGTACATTGTTCACGAACACGACCAGCACCATTACAGTGTTTACATGGAGTACTAATTTTTACACCTGTACCGTGACAATCTGGACATGTTTGTTGCATGCTAAAAAATCCTTGTCGCATGGAAAAAACACCGGTTCCTCCACATGTCTTACATGTCACTGGTTTTGACCCAGCGGCAGCTCCAGAACCATTGCATTCTTTACATGTAACATAGTGTGCATAACGCACTGTTTTTTCAACACCAGAAAATGCTTCTTGAAGAGAAATTTGTAAGTTATATCTAAGGTCATTTCCTGCTTGTTTACCAGAGTGACGAGAATTACTAAATCCAAATAAATCTCCAAATCCACCACCAAAAACATCACGAAAGACATCAAACGGATCATGAAAACCACCTGATGAATTCCCCATGCCACCTTGTTGAAATGCCTGATGGCCATAACGATCATATGCAGAACGTTTATCAGCATCTTTTAACACTTCATATGCCTCAGGCACTTCTTTAAATTTTTCTTCTGCTTGTTTATCACCTTGGTTTTTATCAGGGTGATACTTCATCGCCATTTTGCGATATGCTTTTTTTATTTCATCATCGGAAGCATCCTTTGAAACTCCTAATACATCATAATAATCAGACTGGCTCATTTTGCATCCGTCATTAATTGTTCATTCTTGTTACATGCAACAGCTACAATCGCTGGCCTCAATAGTTTGTCGTTAATTTTATAACCCTTTCTATCAACAGCAACAACGACACCCTCAGCATTTGAATCATCTTCAACTTGTCGTACACAGTCATGATAACGCATATCAAACATTTGATGCAATGGATTGATTTCTTCTACATTATATGATGCCAATATACTCTTCAATTGAGAAAATATCATTTTAAACCCTGTTGCAATAGAACTATCATTGTGTTTTTCAGCAGACAACAAACCAAATTCAAAATTATCAATGACAGGCAACAACACTTCTATCATCTCCGCTACAACATTACTTCTTATTTCAGAACGTTCTTTAATAAATCGTTTGCGGTAATTTTCAAGATCTGCCAAAACATGCAACATAGCATCTTTACTAGCATTTAACTCTTGCTGTTTATTTGACAATGCAGACCCCAATTCTGCAACCTTTTTCTGCAATGAATCAACAACATCCGCCGATATCTCCTTAGGATCCAAATGTGACCCTTCTTTCGTCTGATCTTTTATATTAAAAATTTTCTCTTGGCTACTTTCAGCAGCTTTATCTGTGTTATTTTTTTTTGTCATTTTCAAATGATTAGCAAAGATTATACCAATCAAAATACCATCATT
>CAZPRW010000095.1:0-2957 GCA_964589405.1 uncultured Opitutales bacterium
GTCAGGTTTTTTGCAATGACGAGCCGACGAACCCCGCCAGGTCTGGAAGGAAGCAACGGTAGTCAGGATATCTCATGTGCGAAAATCGCCTGGCATTTTTTATTTATGGTTGTTTTAATCCGCATTTGCGCTTATTTGCGAAATTATATTACAAAACGAGCTTACAATTTAATGTGCGTCCATGAATCGTAAAACGCATACGTTGTCAATGCGATCGTTTAAAATTTGAGCTAATATTGTTCACTGTTATTTAGCATGGCAAAACATGGCAATTTATAACTTTTTTCATTTGAAAAGTTCATGTTCGATGTTTCGTGCAGAATATACGAATGTTCGAATATCGTTTATTGCCTCTTGAGACTCGTCTAATAAGTAATGTCCTGCCATTTGATATATTTTATATTTAGCATTTGGAAGGACTTTGGCCCATCGTTGTAACACATCGAAATTGTAAAGAAAATCATTATCTGCCCAGAAAAATTTGATCTTCTTGTTGTTTAAAATAAAGGCTTTTTCTTCGATCTGTTCTAATAATGGTAAAGATGGATGATTTGGTAACCATGGGATATCAACAATACCATCAGCAATACATCCACGTGATAATATTTTTTTAAATGGCCATAAATATCCATGTCGAACATCATCTGGCAATACACCGATCGTTCCAAAATGCATACTCGCACGCAAAAAGAAATTACACATTCTTGAAAATATTGAAACTACGAGCGGTAATTTGAAAAATGTCAACAGCATAGGTATACGCGGCAACATGAACGAATATGAGTTGAGAAATGATAAACTACTAATGCGTTCAGGCCATCGTTCTGCCATAGCAAGTGCTATGATTGCACCAAAATCCTGTGCAATAATGTGAAATTTTTTAAAATGCATATTCTCTGCAAATGATATTCCGTTATCAATATGTTGCTGAATATTATAATTATATCGCCATGGTTTATCAGACAACCCATACCCTATATTATCCGGTGCGATACATTTGAAATCATTCCGCATCAATAAAATAAGGTTTCTAAAAAAAAATGACCAATTTGGATGTCCGTGGAGAAATAATACTGTCTCCCCTGCCCCTTCATCAATGTAATGCATCTTCTTACCATCCCGCAATCGTAAATAATGACTACGGAATGGATACAATTTCTGCAAAAAATTTGGTAATTGCTCCACAACAGGGAAGATAAAGTAATCAAACACCAAAGAAATACAAACAAAAATAAATTATATGTATTTCTAATAAAATTTTGAAAATTACTTATCGCGGAATAACGTTTGCAGTGCTTGAGATCCTTTGTCACCGACTTTCGATGCAACATCCAATACTATTGACATTTGCATGACTTCATATTGGATGCGCATAAGATCTTGTTGTGACATGTCTGGCTTTTTTGTCAACTCAACAACAACATTTGTAATGCGCTCCAATCGTTGTCTAACAACAGACACAAAATCATCAAAACGTTCGGCAAATATTGTCTGTTTAGCATCAACGCGCATACGTTCTAATTTTAAAAACGTTTCAGGAGTAACAGAATTTATATCTCCTAATGCCATGCGAATAGCAGCTGTTTCACCAGCATTAGAAGCAGATAATCCTTCTATTGAAGATTTCAGGTTTTGTGTAATTTTCGTTGGATCTGCTTGAGTACCATCAATAATATCCTTTATTTTCTGAGCATCTCCAAGCTGTTGTCCAGATAGCTCATCTTTCATCATATCCTGTACCATGGCACGGAGTTGTTCCATTTGCACTTCTTCCATACCTATGCTTGTTACTCCAACACTTTCTACGCCCATATTTCCCCTTTTTCGCTGTATTTAAAAATGATTACAATATAACCTCTTAATAACTAGAAATATTAGCAATGTTATTCTGAAATTTCAATACAAAATTACACATCATCATCTGTTATGAAATTTTCAAAACCAGGACCATCTGATTGTAATTCATTATCAAAAAATCCATGTAATTGTCGAATACGCGTCGGATGGCGCATTTTTCGTAATGCCTTTGCCTCAATTTGTCGAATGCGCTCGCGCGTGACATTAAACATTTGGCCAACTTCTTCCAGTGTACGACTATATCCATCTTTAAGCCCAAAACGCAACGTCAAAACTTCGCGTTCGCGTGGTGTCAAACTATCCAAAACAGACCCTATTTTATCTCTAAGCAGACTAAACGCAGTCATATCATATGGATTTTCTGCATTCTTATCCTCGATAAAATCACCAAAGCTAGAATCTTCATTGTCGCCAACAGGATTTTGCAATGATATCGGTTGTTGTGCCATTTTCATGATCGATTGCACGCGTTCCAGAGGCATTTTTACCTCTTTTGCGACATCCTCAGGTGTTGGCTCATGTCCCAACTCTTGCATCAATTGTTTTTGCGCCTGCATTACACGATTCAACGACTCTATCATATGGACAGGAATTCGAATAGTACGTGCTTGATCAGCAATGGAACGTGTAATTGCCTGACGTATCCACCATGTTGCATATGTAGAAAATTTATACCCGCGGCGATATTCAAATTTTTCTACTGCTTTCATCAGGCCCATATTCCCTTCTTGTATAGAATCCAGGAACGATAGTCCACGATTAGTATATTTTTTAGCAATACTTATGACCAATCGTAAATTTGCCTCTACCATCTCACGTTTGGCCTTGTATGCTTCGTTCATGTGGAACTTAAATGCTTTGATTATATCAACCAGTCGTTTAGGGTCCGCTTCATGTTTTAATTCAAACTTACGCAATGCTTTTTGTATACGTTCAATTGCTTCCTGTTGTCCTGTATCACCATTCTCGACTGCTCTATTTGCACGTTCCAAATCGAGATATAATTGATTGATTTGACGAACATCAGGACGTAACTTTGCTAACGGTTCTTCAAATATTTTCATTTTAAAACAGAACCGTTTCAACACTGTTTTCAATTG
>CAZPRW010000096.1:0-2942 GCA_964589405.1 uncultured Opitutales bacterium
GCTGATGTCACCGGTAATGTGTTATTGCCAGAAGGAACTGAAATGGTAATGCCTGGCGATAATTTGAGCATCGAGTTGAATCTGCAAAAACAGATTGCTATGGAAAAGGGACAGCGGTTCGCTATCCGTGAGGGTGGTCGCACAATAGGTGCCGGTCGTGTAACTGAAGTCATAGGCTAAAAGCGTTTATAGTTTTTGTAAAACTTATTAAACTCTAAAGAAAAATGTTGCGCACGATATAAATCTCGTTTTTTAAAGGAAAGATGCGTGGTTGAAAGTTGTGCGCATGATAAATTTGTTTTGTAGGAGAATAGTTCAATTGGTAGAGCAACGGTCTCCAAAACCGTAAGTTGGGGGTTCGAGTCCCTCTTCTCCTGCCATTCAATTTTTAAAAAATTTTGTTCTGTCATGAGGCTATTTAAAAAAGTAAAAACTTTTTGTGGCGAAATTGTTAGCGAGTTGCGGAAGACTGCTTGGCCGACAAGACGTTCATTGGTGAAATCGACCGTTGTTGTTGTCCTTGGAATGTTTTTGTTGGGGTTTTATGTCAGTGTTGTTGATTTTTCCTTGTTGAATATTGTAGATTTTATTACTAGGTGCGTAGGAAGATAATGATATGAGCGAGGAGCACGAGTTGAATATAAATAGTGATGCTGATGTGGCTGCTTTGTCTGTGTCTAGTTGGTTTGTGTTGCAGACATTATCGAATCAAGAATTGAAGGTGCAATCCGCGATAAACAATTTAGTCAAAGATGGCAAATTGGGCAATGTTATTGAGCAGGTGTTGGTTCCGACAGAAAAAGTGACAGAAGTGAAGAATGGGAAAAAATATACTCGTGTCCGAAAATTTTATCCTGGGTATGTTTTTGTAAAAATGCGAAGTTCAGATGACGATGAGCTCGTGAGGTCGTTTTTGGTTATTCGCAGTATTAATGGTGTGGTTCGTTTTGTTGGTGATAGGGAGCCTGTTGAGCTTAAACAGAGCGAAATTGATGATATTTTGATGAAGGTTAATGCCTCAAGCGGCAAGGTGGTTCCGAAAGTTGCCTATGAAATAGGTGATGTTGTAAAAATCAACGATGGTCCATTTTTAAACTTGACAGGCGCGATAGAAGCGATTGATACGGAGCAAGGTCGTTTACGTGTTAACGTTTCGATGTTTGGTCGTTCAACGCCAGTTGATCTGGAATTTTGGCAGGTTAAACGGTGTGCTGAGGGCGATGATTAGAAGAATTTAGGAGATAAACGATGGCAAAGAAGGTCGTCAAAGTAATAAAATTGCAGCTGCCAGCTGGTGCAGCCAATCCAGCCCCTCCTGTAGGTCCTGCTTTAGGTGCTGCTGGTGTTAATATTATGGGATTTTGCAAAGAGTTTAATGCCAAAACAAAAGACCAGAATGGTATGATATTGCCTGTTGTGATATCAGTATATGCTGATAAATCTTTTAGTTTTATATTAAAATCTCCTCCTGCTTCCGTCTTGTTGAAAAAGGCTGCTGGAATCGATAAGGCATCTGGTGTGCCTAACAAAGATAAAGTTGGTAAGGTTTCGAAGGCGCAGGTTCTTGAGATTGCTAAGACCAAGATGGAAGATTTGAATGCTAATACTCTTGAAGCGGCTTCATTGATCATCGCTGGTACTGCAAGAAGTATGGGTATAGAAATAATTTGATTTTATAATTTTTGTAATATGAAAAAGTCAAGCAAACGACATATTAAAGCGCAGGAGGTTGCAGATTTGAAGGCAGAATATTCGTTGTCTGAAGCCGTTGAACTGCTCAGTAAAATGCCAAAAGTAAAATTTGATGAGACAGTTGTGTTGTCTGCTCATTTGGGCGTAGATCCAAAGCAGAGCGATCAGATGGTGCGTGGTACTGTTTCATTGCCGCATGGCAGTGGTCGATCAGTCCGTGTTTTGGCGTTCACTAATGATGTTGCTGGCGCATTGGCTGCTGGTGCTGATGAGGCAGGATTGACTGATGTTCTGCAAAAAATCAATAACGGTTGGTTAGATTTCGATGTTGCAGTTGCAACAACTGAAGCGATGAAAGAGGTGCGTTCTGTTGCGCGTGTTCTCGGTCCTCGTGGATTGATGCCTAATCCTAAGACTGGTACGGTTTCTGACGATCTTGTTTCTGCGATACAAGCGGTTAAAGCTGGTCGTGTTGAGTTCAAGATGGATAAAACAGCAAATGTGGCTGTTGTTGTTGGCAAGCGTTCTTTTGAGATCGAAAAATTGATAGAGAACTGTGAGGTTGCGATCGATGTTCTTGGAAGGGCAAGGCCTGCGGAGTTTCGCGGAAAATTTATGTTGTCGATGACGTTGTCTGGCACAATGACGCCTGGCATTAAGCTCTCGTCGAAAATATTTGGAAAGTTTTAATCACGGAGTGGTGGTGTTTTATGAGAAATGAGAAAAATCTTTTAACAAAGGAAATCGAGAAACATCTCAATAAGTCCGATTATGCTTTTTTTACTGATTTTCGTGGTGTGACAGTTTCTGATGTTGCATCTGTCCGTAAAAATTTGCGTGCTGAGAACAGTGAGTTTCATGTTGTCAAAAAAACACTGTTAAAAAAAGCTGCTCAAGAGATGAGCTTGCCTGTAGCTGATGTTGATTTCGATGGTCAAATTGCGATGGTTGTTGGCGGAAATAATCCAGCTGGTGTTGCAAAAATATTGAAAGATTTTTTTGATAGCACTAAGTCGGAAAAGCTCGCAATGCGTGGTGGAATGTTAGGTGGCAAAATGTTATCGATTGATGATATTGTTGCATTGTCTAAGTTGCCATCTACGGATATTTTGCGTGCTCAGTTGTTGGCGTTGTTGTCGACTCCTGCTACGAAGTTGGTGCGTACATTTAATGCTGTACCGCAAGGAATGTTGAATGTTTTGCAAGCAAAGGCGAAGGCATAAAATTTTTTAATAAAAAATGGAATTGTG
>CAZPRW010000097.1:0-2863 GCA_964589405.1 uncultured Opitutales bacterium
ATCAATGACAAACATGTGCAATAACAATCCATGATGAGCTCTGTACCAAAGCAATATATCAACTTTGGAACATCAATGATGCAATCAGCGACCCAACGATAAAATAATACAGCTTAATTGAAAACCACAGACATCAATCACAACAACCATTGTCATGGTAATGTCATGTATTTCATCTTCCGAATTAATGATGCACTTGGTTGCTTCGGAGACACAAAATCATATGGAACGTCAAGAACTTCAACGATCAATGTTATCGTCGACGGCAGACATTCCAGCACTTGATCTGGTTTGTTCTTCATCAACTTCACTGAATAATTTGGATGTACTGTTATACTACGAAAAATCACCGGAACATCATTATTATACAAATTTTGCATAAAATTACGTAATGTCGGCGTAAATCCAACATACCGTATTTTATAAGCATGCGATGGAATCATGCCATTTGTTCGCGTTTTATTATCAAAAACATCATTTTTTCTGAAATATGTCGCACTATGATCACCACGTTCTATCGATAAAATCTTTAAATATGATGCTTTTGATTCAAACAAATATGACAGCAATACACTCAAATGCTCTTTCTGGCGGTGAAGATCAGAAATCTCACTAATTAATGGATGTGCATTCTTTTCAAAAACATCCTTAAATCCAAATGTACAATTGATATCATACTCAACACCAAAGGCATCACATGAATCCTTCGCCCAATTCAAATAATCTGAAATTTCAAAAAATAATGCAACATGGTTCGAAGGAACAGGATGTCTTTCTTCTGCAATCTGTCGCTGAGTCATGATCGGCCATGCTTCTTCTACAAACTTTTTATATGACTGTATCGATTGTTGAAATTTATGTTCAATCTCAATATGCTTTGCTGGCAACGATTTGGCTTTTAATTTTACGTTTTTCGATAATGATTCTACATCAGTACGGACAGTTACCTTACGTTCGTACATCCGCAAACAACGACCAATAAGCATGATCTGGCCGACGATCAAAAAGACAAGTGTGACAAAAAAGAAAATATGGCGCTTTAAAAATATTTTTTTCATAACATCACCATCTTCCCTGTCGGACGCAATATAGCATCAAATGACAATGAAACAATATTCCCATCATCATCAATCGACAGATTTTCAACATGATCTATCATGTCGTTATTTGACAACTTTTCGATAAACCTTTCTAAGTGATCATAATATTCCTTTTGTCGCCCAGAATCTTCCATCCATTGTTTCATAACAAAATGAATGCATTGTCTTCCGTTGCCGATTTTATCATCACTCCATTCCATGGAATCTATCCATGCAGTTTTCAATGACTCCATCTGCGACTGCAAAACACGCAATAATTTTGACCATTCTACCTGTGAATCAAATGACATCTGTACACCATGAATAAATTGATGATACTTTTTGGCAGCATCACTGGCCTCTCGAAACCGTATGCTGTCTGTATTCATTTCAACCAATTTTGCTGACAAAGCTTCCTTTTCGACCTCTAGTGCAAGCACATCCTTAGAACATATTTTTAGGACAGTCAATTCAATCAATGTCACTGCAACAGCCAATAATAAATACCCTATGTTTTGTCGTTGAAATTCTGATTGATTAACAAAATTCGACACCAAACTATTAAGAAAATTTGTTTTTTTATTATTAATGCAATAAGCCGCTCCAACAAAACTGCAAATATCATCCTTTATTTGTTCTGATTTATTAGCGTCAGAAATAGCAATGTACCGTGATGACATCTCAGAAACATCTATAACACTTATATTATCATCATTCCTGAAGTGACGGCATAATTTTCTGGCTTTACCAGTCAAAATAATGGTAGACACCGGCACCTGCTGGAATGTTCTACAATAAAACAATTCCGAACGTTTGATCTCCTGATTCAATCGCTGAATAAATTGTTTAGTATAATAAGCCATCAGAGCACTATTATCAGTCTCTGTCCCTGAAAAAAATTCATCTTGCAATCTAACAGATTGTTCCACAGTGATCTTCTGTGCATCCGATATTGTTCGCGTTAAATCAGATGCAGACATTGGTATACTGCGCAAATATTCCGCAGAAGGGCTTAAACATGACAAAACAGACGCCTGACTACCAATATTTGCGACAATTACGGAACCAGCAATATTCAAACATTGTTTAACTGCTATATTGTTGAGTAATACCTCGGGATAAATGTATTTAAACTGAATTTTATTCCTCAATAAAATGTCAATAAACTGCTCTGCAAACAAATGTCTAATACCAAAAACATATGCATAATTGCTACCATCAAATGGTTGATAAATGTCCCACTCCCATTCATCCCTTCCGCCTGGCAATAATCCATTACATTCGAACCTGAATGCTTCTTTTTTATTTTTATCAGTTACATCGGGAATATTAATATAACTGACCACAACATGTTTATTGGGAGGAATGACAAATGATATAGAACGACGAATATTTTTTGGAATTTTATTTACTGCTTGTGCAAACAATTTCAACCATTCCGCTGCGTCATCAACACCAACTGGATTGTCTGTAATGCTATAAAACGACGCATCTGTAACAACACAATCTCGTGTAACTTTCGCTACCGAAATTACATCCGCACCACATCGCATTATAACATGTTCCGACATTACCAAATTGGTATCCTACACTGATCATTTCCTTTTGCAAGACTTCATTTATTTCAAAAAAAACAAATCAGAACAAAATATAATATGATCTTAATCATTACTGTTTTTTAACAGACAATAATGTTTCACATACCAATAATATTAAAATCACTGCAGCAAGATACGTTACATTCATTTAATGAATACAATATTTGCCCAATAAAAGAACAGAAA
>CAZPRW010000098.1:0-2763 GCA_964589405.1 uncultured Opitutales bacterium
GGAGTTTTTTAAAAAGATATGCGATGTTATGCGTGATAGCATCGTCATAATTAATGAAAATGGTGAGATTTTTTTTTGTAATGCTGCGGCACGTGAACTGCTGGGCATTGTACATGTAAAGCCACAACATGTATTGTGGAAATACATTCCTGAATTTGTCACATTAGCAGGATTTAGCAAAAATGCTTCAAGTGGTAGCGATTCTTTTCTATCGAAAGAAATAAAAATTTCGTATCCAAGAAAAAGTTTGTTGAGTGTGACTATTACACAGTGTGATTTTATGTTGGACAATCAACATATGTTTCTTTTGCGAATGTCAGATATTACAGAAGAACGTTCTTTGAATGAACAGAACATGAACCAAGAACGTACTGCATCTGTAATGTTGCTAGCAGGATCAGTTGCCCATGAAATAGGAAATCCATTGAATGCACTGTCTTTGCGATTACAATTGATGCAACGTCAGTTCAGTTATGTAAAGGATAAGTCAGCACGGATGCTATTGGAACAATCGATAAAAATTTGTAGAGATGAAATATCACGATTGGATAGTATAGTAAAAAATTTTTTACATGCTATTCGTCCAAAAAAAGCACGTCGTTGTGATGTTCATATTGATCATTTATTGCGGGAATCAATAGAATTGATGGAGGCAGAATTTGATGCATTAAATATAAAAGTTTCTTGTGATATTCCTGTGTTGCCAGTGATAATAGGGGATAGTGACCAATTGAAACAAGTGTTTTTTAATTTGTTCAAGAATGCATGCGAAGCGATGTCGCATGATGGTAAAATTTTTTTGGAGTGTCGTGCGACAGATACTGACGTTGTCATTGCATTGACAGATAATGGAACAGGTATAGATTGTGACATTGCGGATAAATTGTTTCAGCCATATTTTTCTACAAAACAAGAAGGAAATGGTCTAGGGATGATTATAATTGAACGTATTTTGCGAGAGCATGGCGCGACAATTGATATTGCAAGTGCTCGTGATGTTGGTACGAAAATCACTATTAATTTTCCTAGAAAAGACAAGGTTGTTCCAATGTTGGATTGACAATGTATGTTCTTTGATGTTCATGTTATTTGAGTCTATGAGAAATTCATATAGGCGGTGTAACATAAAAAACTATCTGTTGGCCATTATTGGTGCGGCGATTATAGTTTGCTTGTTGATCGTGCAATTTGTTCACAGTGATGATGGTGGATATGTATTGCCTAAACAACCACAATCAAATGTTTTTATTTCAGATATTTCCAATGATTGGACATCTGTATCAGTAGGATTTTGTATTCCGACAGAACATTGCAAATTATATGAAATTACTGTACCGCTGTTACAATATGATGTTGGACAGGTAGGCATGGATAGTGTGCCAGTTTTTCGGTTAGCAGATAAAGATTCTTTATGGCGTAATATTGATAATTTTAGAAATGTTTCTCCTGAGAATATTTTAGATGGATTAACATTGTATTCATCTAAAAACCTTCATGAAAAAAAGTACATAAAATCATCGAAACATCTTGTTGTACAAGATATGTTGTCTGGTTCTAGTTATTTGAGCGATATTAATGATTGTAACAGTGGCAATTATATCATTACGAAGTGTCCTGTGGGGGTTATGTCTGTTCCGCAATCTAATTTATCTAAAGACATCACATTGTTAAAGGCTCTTTGTGATGCCAATGGAGATGATAAATGGCTGATTGTAAGCGATAGACATTACGATATGCAGAATATAAACAATGAACAATAAACATGATAAAAACAGTTGGTTGTTAGTTGATGGGCATAATATGGCATTTCGATGTTTTTATGCTGTTCCAGAGATGACGACGTCCAGTGGTATGCCAGTAAATGCCATACATGGATGGATACGTTCATTGTGGAAGCTAGAAGATATGTTATGCCCAAATGCAGTGGCAATATTTTTTGATGCTGGTGGATCTGATGATAGACGGGCGATATTATCCACATATAAAGCGAATAGGAAACCAATGCCAGAACAGTTAAAAAAACAAATACATTATTTGCATCTATTATCTGTTGCACATGGGTATTATGTCATTTCGCAAGAAGGTGTTGAGGCAGATGATTTGTTAGGGGCATGGGCGAGGAAATTAGATAGTTATGGGGAGACCTCTTATATTGCTAGTGGTGATAAAGATTTTGCACAGTGCATTAATGAAAATATTATACAAGTGTTGCCACCAACAATGTCATCGCATGGAACGTGGCGTCAATTAGATCGCGATGGTGTATATGAAAAATTTGGGGTGTTTCCTGAACAGATTGTAGATTATTTATCATTGGTGGGGGATGTTGCAGATAACATTCGTGGTGTGGATGGAATTGGTGAAAAAACTGCTCAAAAATTATTAATCAAATATGGATCTATTGATTATATGTTGTCGCATTTGGAAGATGTTGTTCCAGAAAAAATGCGCGAAAAAATATCCAATTCAGTTGAATTATTACGACGCAATAGAGCATTGATTTCATTACATTCCGTTCCTGAATATTCTTTGCCAGAAGCAAAAATAAAACGTAGTGTAGATGATATTTTTTCATTGATGAAGGAATTGGAACTGTATAGTTTATTGAAAGCAGCGAACAGTAAATTTACTCAACAGGGTGAATTGTTTTAATTCATGAAGGTTTTGTTGTAAAATGTGGTCTTGAGAACTTGTTGTTGAGTGCTATCAAGACAAACGAGTCGAGCAGTTACGAAAGTAGGTTCAAGTGATCCGGTGGTTTGA
>CAZPRW010000099.1:0-2718 GCA_964589405.1 uncultured Opitutales bacterium
TGCGAAACGAGGTGCCATCACAGTTTTTTGATGTTGGAATATCAGAAGAACATGCTGTAACATTCTGTGCTGCTATGTCGAAGGGTGGTATGCGGCCCATTTGTGCTATATATTCGACATTTTTACAACGTGCTTATGATCAAATTCTGCATGATGTATGTTCCCAAAATTTGCCAGTAGTATTCTGTTTGGACCGTGCTGGTATCGCTGCGCATGATGGAATGACGCATCATGGAATATTTGATTTGTCGTATTTGAGAATGATTCCTAATGCTGTTATTTTGCAACCATGGGGGATTAATGAATTTATCAATGGATTACATGCTGCATTATCATGGAAACGGCCGGTATTTATACGTTATCCGAAATCGATAAGAGAAGATATATTACCTGTTGGAGGTAAAGCATCAAATGGTATCGAATTTGGAAAATCCAAGATTGTAAAGCCTGGTAAGGATGTTGCAATAATTACATTTGGCAGTATGCGGCCATTAGTAAATGACGTAATTAATCAACTGCAGATTAATGGTGTTGATGCATGTGTTATAGATGGCTGTTTTATTAAGCCATTGGATGGTGACATGCTAGCATCAATACATGAGGAATATCGTACGATTGTTACTATTGAAGATAATGTTTTGTCTGGTGGTTTCGGTAGCGCTGTATTGGAACATTATAATATTCGAAGAATAACACCTAATATCTTATGTTTTGGATGGGAAGATCGATTTGTTGGTCACGGGACATCGAATAGACACTTGCAAGAGAATAATGGATTGTCTGTTGTTAAGATTGTTGAGTCGATAATGGAGTCATTGTAGATTGATGTTTCTAAAAGTTCATATTAATAACTAATATATGGTTTGTATTATTTTTTATTTGGTGTGAAGTTTTTCTTGTGTCACGATGATAGTTATGTAGACTGCTCGACAACTTTATGAAAATTTGCAAGTGTTTGTCATGTATTATTGCATCATGTGCGATGGTGTTATGTTGTGGATGTCGTTCAATGATGAAGAATGTTACACCTGCGCAGGTTCCACAAAATGGATCTGAGGTGTATACATTAGAAATGCAAGTATTGCAAAATGGAAAGACAATAGTGCAGGATAGTTGCAGTGCTCGTATAGTCATCGATGGTCAGATTTATAAAATGAATAAGACTGGCGACCGTTCATTTACATATAATTACAGACGGCCAGCCAACAAACACCGTGCAAATTATTACTATGAATTAGATTATAAAACACAATGTTATGGACAAATTCATGATCAATTTGAACGTTCAAAATTGTATGAATTGACAGTAGCGAATCGGTATGTTGTTGGCTTTGAAAGCAATCGCGGGATCCCTGGTTCGACAATAATATTATTAGGTCGTGGTTTTGAACAGGGAGATTATATTGAAATAGATGGCGTTACTTGTGATACTACATTTATTTCTGGAAATTCATTGTCGTTTGTTGTCCCTATGTTGAGCAAGCATGGACTGTATCATGCTAAATTGGTAAGTGATAATGGAGATATTGGTCTTGGAAATTTCCAAATCGATCAAATTTCTATGCATGTCAACCATGAGCAGATCGATTTGGCGCCTGGAGAAAAACAAGCATTGATTGTTACTGTAGATTGTGATGCTCCAGAAGCTGGTATTACAATAGAAGTCACTACAAATATTCCTGACAGTATAATCATGCGTGATATTTTCATTCCTGCAGGTGCACATTCTGCCACAGCAATTATTGAAGGCGGTGATGCTGGTTCTGGAATGTTATATTTGTCAGCTGGTGGGTTTGAAGAGGTCAAAATACCAGTTGAGGTTACAGGTGGTAGTTCAGAAAGTTTTGTCACTAAAGACAATGACCCACTTGATGAAGAATTTCTGACATTATAAACATGATAATATCGGATGGGGAGTTACAGTCATTTTTATTAGCACGACATGCTACACCACATGATAGACTTGGGATGCATCAGGTTGTAGCTGACAAGAAAATTGTTGGGATAGTAGTACGTGCATATTTACAAGATGCATTACATTGTTCTGTTGAGGATGTTTCTACTGGGGATTTATTCCCGATGGAACGACTTGACGATAGTGGGTTTTTTGAAACATTTATTGAAACACGATCAAAGGTATTCCAACATCGATTTGTAATAACTGGGAATAATGGGGATGTACGATATCAGTATGATCCATATTCATTTTTGCCTACCGTCAGTGCTTATGATTGTTATTTATTTGGTCAGGGGAAGCATCATGAAGTCTATAAAAAATTAGGATCTCATGTTTGTAAAATTAATGGTGTTGATGGGACATCATTTGCTGTTTGGGCGCCAAATGCTCAACGCATATCAGTTGTTGGAGACTTTAATCATTGGGATGGTCGATATCATCCTATGCGATTGTTGGGAACATCAGGAATTTGGGAAGTTTTTATTCCGAATATTAGATGTGGTGAAAAATATAAATATGAAATATTAGACGCTAATGGTGTTCTTCGATTGAAGAGTGATCCATATGCCAATTATTTTGAATGTCCTACAAACAATGCATCGATTGTTTATGACATCACTGGTTATCGATGGAACGATGATGATTGGATAAAATCGCGCGAGAAGAAGGATTGGCAACGATCACCATTGTCAATATATGAGTTGCATCTTGATTCTTGGATGCGGGTTCCGGAAGATAGTGGGCGTACGTTGTCATATGTT
>CAZPRW010000100.1:0-2623 GCA_964589405.1 uncultured Opitutales bacterium
TAATAATCATAAAAACTGTTATTGCAATCTAAATAATAATATCCATTTTGACCACTAGCTGTTTTCATGCACAAAAATACAGATTCTAAATATTTAGCTCGGTATACCTGCTTGTCAACATCATATTCAAATTCTTGACAAACGGATTGCATAACGTTTAAAGAAGATAATCCAAGAGAATTAGCGACATCACACGGATATATGCTTCCGCTAACAACAGGAACTTCAACCCAAACATCTTTTTCGACCGCAAACGGGGTATCTCCTACACGTTCAAGATATGCAATTTTTACTTTTTCAGTTGAAAAATCATAAACGATAGACTCTGCTTCATTCTTACAAGAAGATGAAAGTTCGCTCCATTCATCATATGCTTTCATTTCTATCAAAACATCATGCGTAGATACCACCGATGAATCGGCATAATATAGATTGTCTTCATCGTCACCAGCCTGCATGCTACTACGAATAAAATATCTTGTATATGGAGACAGTGGAGTTATCGCTATGCGCATATTAGATGTTTCAGATGGAAAAATATCAAGATTTGAGCCATCAAACACGCCCAAAATATTATAACCTTGATGTTCAACGAAAAAAGTCAATGTAGATAATAACGTGGAGTTATATGACGTATTCAAAATGCCACTGCCGCATCCTTCTACACTCATTGTAACATCACTGTATTCCAAACGTTTAAAACCGTAAAAGTATACCGGCTTATCCATAGCATCACCATAAAAACATAACAATAAAAAATCCAACACGCCTATTGATGTAACAGAGTCACGAGAACACTCATAAACAGTAAATTCCAATGCATAACCAGAACCGCCAAGTTTTGACTCTACCGACGGATTATTCAATTTGATATTAAACACTAATGTATTAACATCATTTTTAAGAACACTAGCACCCAAATCAAAAGAATAAAAATCGTTAGAAAGGGAGTATTGCACTGTATTATTTGAAACGCCACTTTTATTATAATATCGCGTAGTGTCATAAGAATTGCGATTGACATAATAGTCACTTGTTGTAACAAAATCACCATAATCTGCATATGCGACATCGGTGGCAACAATTGCATTACACAACATTATTGCCACAAGCAACGCACAAGCAAATATTAAAAATCTATTCACGCATTTATCCATCAGAACACAATCTCCTTCTTATCCAATTCAATGTTTGAAAGTCGTAAATCAAACTTTAAGCCTATCGTGATAGACTTGCTATTGTCGCTAGACATAAAAGTGATAAAAAACAAATCTTGAGAATAATCAATATCACTCTCGTTTACATGAATATCAACAGACGAACTAGAAACAGATGCTTGGAGTAATTCTGTTATGGTATGTCCTTTTGGCGCAACAGAAATTCCGCTACCTGTTTGTACGATATTAAAACAAGATTCAAAATCATATTTATCATCTGCAAAATAATGTCTCTTGTATCCAACATCAAAAGAAAAATTGACATCGGTATTTACGCCAAAAATATATGTATACGTATTTGAATTCCCACTATAATCTGTTGGATAAAGAACATCAATATTCAACGGATTATTAGGTGATATATAGAACCCACCTTTATCTTCATTTACATATTCATCATTGACAAACAAATACATAGAATCAAACGAAGTCACATCTGATTGAATAGAGTCATTTGTCAAATAAGCAACAAAACCAACTAAAGCGACAACAATTAAGAGAATTAGAATAATAGATATTATTTTTTTACTCATAAAAAATTCTCCTGTAATTTATTTTATGTAGAGGGCAAAATTTGCCCTCTACATATACACTCTTAAAAGACTAATGATGTACTATTCAACGAAACACTTGAGACATTCAAACTTGAAAATTCCGCAGTGCCTTTTCCAACATATTTTGTCAAACTGCATGTATTGCCGTTCGCGCTCGTGAAATTGTATGAGAATTGCAACACATATCCAGAGTATGATTGCAAAGACTTTTTCTGCGCAACAATTGCTGTATTATAGACAGATTCTTCCATTATAGAATATGTACTATTTGAACTTTGAGCAGTTTTTAAAGCGGAAGGATCATAAACAAGCCATCCAAGGTTACTATTAGCAGAACCACGAACCCAACCATAGTTTGTCCAATTCTTCATCAACAGAGAAGTTGAAATATCGTGTGACGATGCATCTACAGTACAAGTGATTGCATTTTTAGTACCTGCATAATCTGCAACATAGTTAATCGCATTTCTAAAGGCATCCGTGAACTTGTATGAAACGCTTGTTGTGCCAGTTGGTGTAATTGTGCCAACGCCATAAGTCGGAGTTGCAGTAAACGTATATTCAAGTTCATTGTCGCTGAAGTTGATTGCACTCACAGTGCCTGCAGTTTTTTCTTTGATTCCAATTGTAAAATCAACAATTCTCTTTTCATAATCAAGTGTACATTGAGCACTCTTGCTTGTATCAAATAAAGATGTCGCCGTGACTATAATTTGCTCACCAAATGCTTGAGAACAAACAAGGTCAACTTTATTTGTACTATCCGAAAGATTCATCGTTACATAATCAGACAAGTCCTTACCCTTTGCCCAAGTGGACGATGCATCTTTCCATGCAATTCCCCAACTACAA
>CAZPRW010000101.1:0-2510 GCA_964589405.1 uncultured Opitutales bacterium
CGGACAACCTCTGTTTAAAATAAGAAAATCATAATATCATGTTCGAAAAAATACTTATAGCAAATCGTGGCGAAATTGCATTGCGCGTAATTAGAGCATGCAGAGAGCTTGGAATAAAATCTGTTGCTGTGTATTCCGATGTCGATGACCAGTCATTGCATGTACAATTGGCAGATGAAGCAATTTGCATAGGGCATGCACCAAGTTCGGAAAGTTATTTGCGAGCGGATAGAATATTTAGTGCGGCTGAGATTGCTAATGTTGATGCTATCCACCCTGGATATGGATTTCTGGCAGAAAATGCAACATTTGCTCAACAATGCAAAGATTGCAACATTACATTCATTGGGCCATCTCCTGAAACAATCGCCAAAATGGGGAATAAATCAGTCGCCAAAAGCATAGCTAAAAGCGTCAACGTACCGTGCGTACCGGGTAGCGATGGGATAGTGGATAACGAATTAGAAGCAAAAAATATCGCTGATGCAATAGGATACCCTGTCATCATAAAAGCTGCAGCTGGTGGTGGCGGAAAGGGCATGCGATTGGTAAATAATTCAATGTCATTTTGCAAGGAATACAAAATGGCACGGTCAGAAGCAGAAAAAGCATTTGGCGATGGTTCTGTTTATGTAGAAAAGTATATAGAAGAACCTCATCATATTGAATTTCAAATATTGGCCGATAAACATGGCAATGTGATACATTTGTTTGACAGGGATTGTTCAATACAACGACGATATCAGAAGTTGATCGAAGAAGCTCCATCTCCATTTCTTACAGAGAAATTGCGAACAGAAATGGGAAATGCTGCAGTAAAAATCGCAAAAAAAGCAGGATATCATAGTGCTGGCACAGTAGAATTTCTTGTAGACAAGTACGGCAATTACTATTTTATAGAGATGAATGCACGTGTTCAAGTAGAACACTGTGTTACTGAAGAAATGACGGATATTGATATAGTAAAGTGGCAAATATTAATATCAAACGGTGAAAAATTATCTATAGACCAAAAAGATGTAAAAATCAATCGACATGCTATTGAATGCCGTATAAATGCTGAAGATCCTATACGAAATTTTGCACCATGCCCAGGCAATATAGATTTATATTATTCACCTGGCGGACATGGCATTCGAGTAGATTCTCATGTATACACAGGATATCGTATTCCACAATATTACGACAGCATGGTAGCTAAAGTAATTGCCTCAGGGAAAACACGCGATCTTGCAATAAAAAAGATGTATCGTGCATTGAGTGAATATATGATTCGTGGAATCAAAACAACTATACCATTTTCACGCGCAGTTATGACTGATGAAAGTTATATCACTGGCAAATATACAACAAAATTTGTTGATGATTTTTTGGAAAGAATACCTAAAGATTTATTAGAATTTAAAAATTGCTAACGAGGAAGTACAATGACCAAACAAGAATTTGAAAAAGCCAAACCATCTGATGTGTATACTGTCCCAATGGTTTCCGATGATGCATCGTGCATGGGAGAAATAAAGATCAATCATTCCGTCATCGCCAATATCGCTACTTTGAGCGCCATGCAAACTGATGGTGTGTTGGTAGTAGGGAAGCAGGGCCTTGCCAACGGAATTGCATCATTTTTTTCGAACAAAAAATGCACAAGTAATGGGGTTAACATTTCTGAAGATGAATTTGGCAATTACATTATTGATATTTGCGTAACATTGAAATTTGGATGTGAATTGACAAAAGTAGCATCAGAGATACAACAAAATATCGCAAAAAACATCAATCATATGACAACAAATGGAGTAAGCAAAGTCAACGTAATCATTGATAGCGTTGAAAGTCCAGAAGAATCAGCACAGCGCGAAACCGAGGAGTAGATAAAAAAATGAACACGCATGTCCAAGACATTTATCGTAACTGTATTGACATGATAACATCGTATGGCTGGTACGTCATCGTTCTCGTTGCGTTTTTCTGTATATTACGATCAATGTTCCGAAAGAAGAATCTTTGTATAGCAAAAACGGAAAACGGAAAGATTTTTGTCACAAAATTAGCGTTACAAGAGTTGGTAGCGTTTATTGCACGAGAACTTGGAGCTCATGGAAGTATAAAAGTCATTGTACACTCTCGTCGCAATAGCATAAATCTTGATATTGTTTTAAAGTCCAGTGATTGTAATAATTTGCAAGAGTTTTCTCATGCCTTATATGAAAAACTACATGAAATAATTGAAGAAAAGATCGGCATCAGTGGACTCAGAAAAATCAATATTACTGTATCAAGATTCGCACTCAACAAAAATATAGTGTTGCCAACACAAGCGTTTGAAGAATAAATTCTCAGCAGGTAAGAATTTGAACATTAATTGAAATTAAGTATGTGGTATATTGATGTTGCATTCTCAAGAGCGCAGCAATTGTTTTTCATTATCTTTTCTTTGATTATTTGAGCACGAATTAAAGCCCAGTTGAAACACTGCTAAGGTAGTGGTTTACATTCTTACGTAATTCTTC
>CAZPRW010000102.1:0-2485 GCA_964589405.1 uncultured Opitutales bacterium
CGTTATCCGTGAAGCAATGCTCCTTAACACAGACAAGGAGGATTAACGATGGCGATCAAATTTTTCATTTCTCGTGAAGGCGAGACAGAACAATGGTATTTTGAGTGGCTACAAAAAAGATCAATATAGAAAAACTGCCGAGGATTTCGGCAGTTTTTAAAGTTCATTCCAATTAATTATTTCTGTATGTACGCATACAGCAGATAACAAGCTGATGCAATGGTCATGGGTTCACATATATTAAAGTTTACTTACCATCAATTGATTTATGCTCTACAAGGCTAGAATATGTATTGTAAACTGTTTGCAAGTCTTTGTTTACTGTTTCCAATTCAGTCTTATTCCCCTCACTATATTTAGAATTTGTGAAATTTTTATAATATCCATCGTTGATTTTTATATCATAAATTTTATGATCATACTCACATGATAGTTTGTATATATTTGGCGAGTAATCGATGAGCGAATAATATTCTCGCGAAACAAGATGTTTGTCATATCCATAATATACCGATATATTATCGCCTGCCTAGCTGAAACTATTTTCCAATTCTGAACAACTCTCGATATTTCCTGTTATCGCATCTATCATAATATTGTAAACACTATGATTTGCCGAAATTTGACTATAATACATCAATTTGCAAGCACTGTCATGAATTATCAATCTATTGCTTTTTACGGTAAAATTCTCTATATTTAATGTATCAGCAAAATATTGTTTAATAATCCGTTCGCTTTCCTCTTTAGTTATAATATTTTCTGTATCAATATTGGCGTATTTTACATCTGCGTTGTATTTTCCGAGTATAGAATGAATGCGGTTATCTTCATCAACGCTAACCGATATACCCGTAGAAAGTATCACTACACCATTGTACACCTGTTGCAATCGGTAGGAATCTTCTCCGTCTTTACCATCTTCTCCGTATGGAATATATTCAATTCTAGTGTCCTCGAATCCATACAAATTTGATAAGACATTAAGTTCAGCAATAACGTCATATACATCTTTTATTTCTTTATTCGATATTTCGCCTATATATAAGCCTATTGTATTATCTTTTTTTATTACGATATATGGCTGTTCACCACCATTGAGTTCTACAAGTTCCTCCATTGTTTTAGGTTCACGATACGGCAGATAAGAATAGTCGGGGGATATATCTTCATTATTGTTTTCATCTACGATTGTACCGGTAACATATTCACCAGTTTCAAGCCTAATTTTATTGTACGTGCGAATATCATCGGAAACTTCCACGTCTGCAAGCATAAACACCGTGCCATCTTTTGCAAACATTACATCATATGTGCCAGCAGGAACATCAATTATATAGTCTCCATAAAGATCGCTTCCGGATTCTGTGACGATGGAAGTGGAATCGTTTTCATAAATGCTGATTTTGGCATTATAAACCGGCTTGTCCTCATAGTATACTCGTCCAGATATACCGCTACCACCATTGATGTAACTGAGGAATCGTGTGATTATCGTAACAGCTTCCGCATAAGTAATGTTGTTCTGTGGCTTGAAACTACCGTTGGGATAACCATTCACGGTTTCCAATTCTGCAAGTGCACCGATATGGTCGAGAGCATAGGACTGTATTTTGTCTTTATCCGTGAAATTCTGTAATTTACTATCGTTGTATACTTTATTCAGTCCGAAATAACGGCTGATGACGGTACACATTTCCTCACGTGTGATCGGAGAATCGGCTCGGAACGTGTTATCAGGATAACCGCTTATATAACCGATATTATACGCAGTTACAATATCGGCATAGTTCCAGTTGGATTCTGTTATGTCTGTAAATATATTTGCAGTTTTTTCTGGATGTTTGATAGATAGCATCGTATTAAAAATATATACAAATGCACCACGTGTGATAGGCTTATCAACGCCAAATTCATCGACCGGTATTTTATTAAATAGTCCAAGCATATCCCAATATGTAAGCGTTTCCTCTGCCCAGTGACCGGAAATAGTTTCAGTATTATTGATATTTGTTGCCTGTACCATAGTAGGGGACAACATGGTAATACATAATATGAAACTTATTAATTTTACTAAAAAATTTCGTTTCTTCATTTGTTATAACCTCCCATTTCATTTACTGATATTTAGTTTGTAGGATGCAACATACTCAAGGCTATCGCTCATGTAAGCAGTTACAGTATTGTTTCCATTTGGAATAAAATCAACAACTGTATAATCATCGTTAACTATTTGAAATTCACCACCGTCCGTTTCCCATCAATCTTATTGCCCCGGCAAGGATAATAGAGTGTCCAAAAAAATATACCTTTTTATACGGGTACCCAATTCAGGAGTAATAGCTGAAAACAACCAATTATGCATATATAGATTGTACAATATTATATCGAAAAATGCAATGCCATAAAGACACACAATATAATTTGCACTTTAAATTATATAAAACTATTGACAAATTATTAAAACGTAGTAAAATATGTTTAG
>CAZPRW010000103.1:0-2468 GCA_964589405.1 uncultured Opitutales bacterium
CGCCTGGAATGATACTTGAGCAACACAATCATGTTGCCTGATATTTTTTATCACTGCATTGGCATCCAATTGACGATCATATAATGTAACATCACCTGATAATACAATTTCTGCAATATTATCATGTGCTATCACTGTGACATTCCCTGCCATTACAAATGGATTGCTGATCACAATATTACAGACATAAGAAAAAGCGAATAAATTTTGTTCAAAATAATAATCGTTCAAAAATTTGATAACCAGGCATCCTGGCCAATATTAAAAGCATGTAATGATAGAAAATAATATCACGGTAAATCTACACATAAATTTACTACTATGCCTGGAATTTTCGTTCACAACATTGCATTATTTGCAAAGCATTCAATGCAGCTCCTTTTCGTATTTGATCACCAACTACCCACAACGATAACGCATTGTCTAAAAACGTAGACAACCGTAATCGACCAACAGCAATATCATTTTTTTTAGATTGTTTTAATGGCGTTGGATATTCTGGATCATGGAAATATTTAACACCAGGTGTATTTTCTAATGCTTTTATAGCATGTGATATTGTCAATGGATTTACAAACTGTGCTGTTATTGACATAGCATGTGCTCGCCAAACAGGAATCCTCACACAGGTAGCAGAAACTCGTAACTGGTCATCGTTCAATATTTTCCTGCTCTCATATAACATTTTACATTCTTCAGCAGTATACCCATGTTCTTGAAATATTCCTATTTGCGGGATAGCATTATAAGCAATCGGAGCCCCAAAAATATTATATGCTGGCTCACTCTCACCATCAACATCATCTCGCAATGCTTGTATTCCACGATTTCCCATCCCTGACACTGCTTGATATGTAGACACGCAAAACCCACTTAATGTAAATGTTCGATGCAGCGGTGCTAGTGCCATCATAGCAATTATTGTAGAACAATTTGGATTAGCAATTATTTTGGAATTATGTGATATTGCATATGCATTAATCTCAGGAACGATTAGTGGTATATCAGGACATGTTCGAAATGCAGAACTATTATCAATGCAACATACTCCATGCGATGCTGCTATTGGGACATATTGACGACTGACCTCCGCATCAGAACAAAAAAACGCATAATCCAAATTATATAATTTATCTTCTGATAACGATTCTACATCACAATCCACACCATGGAAATGTATTTTTTTCCCTACGGAATGTTCTGATGCAAATAATCGCAAATTGGCAGGAACAATATTATATTCTTCCAATAAATTTATTAATTCTGTACCGACAGAACCTGTCGCCCCGATTATTCCGATTTTTCTGTCCATAAAAAACAGTTCTCACTTTATTTTTAATAGAATACCAGCAGTATCTGTGAAAAATGCAGAAAATAGCAAAGGTTTTTTCACCATCGAAATTGAATTTATTTTTCGCAATCACTGGCATCAGAAATGATGGATATCATAATGTATATTCTTTAAACGCTGCTATCCATTTTGGAGATACAATGATTGTGTCTATCAATGATCTTTCATATGATAGAATCTTCGGTCTTCCAAGTGATATAAATCCTATTAATAGTACAATACAACGTGCTATAAATTTATTTCGAGATGAATCAGGATATAGCGATCATTACGACATCAACATTGAAAAAATCATACCAGTAGGGGCAGGGTTTGGTGGTGGTAGTAGCAATGCAACAACGACATTACTTGCATTAAATAACTTACATGATAATCAACTATCAATAGATTCTTTACATGAATTATGCCATAAAATCGGGGCGGACTGTGGATTTTTCCTAAACACAAAACCATGCATAACAACAGGTATTGGTGATAATATCACTCTATTGAATAATGATACATATTTTGGATTACAACATTATCGTTTATGGATAATAAAACCACTATACAATAGTTCTACAATCGCTGCATATCATGAAATGAAATCACATTACCAACATCATTATATCAATAATGAAGAAGCCGCTGCCCGTTGTTCTAAATTATTATATGCTATTTGCAACAATCATGATATTTTACCATTGTATAATACATTCTCCACAATGCTTTATAAACGCCATCCTGAAATAAAATTATTACATGAAAAATTATTTAATGATGGTATACAAGTGATGTTTTCTGGTAGTGGTAGTGGATTTTTTTGCTTACAAAATAAACAACATGAAAAATACGACATAATATCGAAAATATCATCATATTTCGAACATCCATTATGGTGCCAAGAGACATCATTCTTATTATGATCAAATCTACCACATTCGGATCATTCAAATTTGTTGTAACAATCGTTGTCTTGTAGGTATTAAACCTTGTAATTTATTATTTTTCATGTTTGCTGTAGTTCATGCTCCGAATGCAAAAGATTGTTTCTATATTACTGGCTACCATTATTGTACCATTATCTACATTTTGTTCAACACTGTCACAAGATGACATCATGTTATCAGCAACATGT
>CAZPRW010000104.1:0-2453 GCA_964589405.1 uncultured Opitutales bacterium
AAAATTACTCAATCGTTGTTCGCCAGATGTACGGATAATTAAATCAGGAGCTGGCAGCATCGAAGTGTCAAGATAGGGGACAATATTTTCCCAATACAATTGTTTGTTCGTATTAAAACCATCATCATTTATCAATCGATTGATCGCACGTGCTATTTCTTGTCGTGCACCATAATTTATCGCTACCGTTAATTGTAATCCATCACAACGAGATGTACTATCCATCAACTCTATTATTGCAGCTTGCAACGATACTGGCAACTGGGTAATATCTCCTATTGTTTTAAACCGTATTTTATTTTTTAATAAAATTTTCCCTTCCTTTTTTATAAACCGTTCAAACAACCGCATTAAATAATTTACTTCATTTTTCGGACGTGAAAAATTTTCTGCAGAAAATGCAAATAATGTAATATATGGTATGTTCAATTCATTTGCCGTGCGCAATATTTCTTTTATCACCAACGATCCATGCCAATGTCCTACAGTACGCGGCAAATTCCTCTCCTTTGCCCACCGGCCATTGCCATCCATGATAAAAGCAACATGCTGCGGCATATTATTCATTTTCTGCAAGCAAATACTATAAATTTGTCATTTATCAAGCACTCATAATAAACACTCATACATGATTTCATATAAAATAAAATCAATGATGCCTATTTCAACATAGTACAAACTATTACAACAAAAAACCAAATTAATAAATTCAAGAAAAATAATTTTACTTTACTTATTAAATGTAATTTATCATGTTCCAGCAGTGTCAAAAGCAATTTTGACACGGAATGTTCTGCAAAGCATGTATTCGCTCATATGAAAGATTGTGAGAGGAAAGTCCGGACACCATATGGCAGGATTCCACATGAAAGTGTGGGCAGATGAACAATAAGTCATTCTGACGGATCAGTGCAACAGAAAATATACCGCCGAAAGGTAAGGGTGAAATGGTGAAGTAAGAGATCACCGGCATGGTAGTAATATCATGTGCATGGCAAACCCAATCCGGTGCAAGATGGAATAGGGAGTTGAGTAGCCAGCTCAATAACTCCGGGTTCATCGCACCCAATTATAAATACTGGGAGTTTTTTATAAAAACTAGATAAATGAATACAGTGTTATGGTCAAAGAAACCATGATATGACAGAATCCGGCTTACTTGCAGAACATTCCTAATGTTTGAATAAACGCGAGAATTTTTGATTAATACGTTTCCACAAATTATTTTGTTTTTTCGATTGATTTAGTACAGCATTCTGTGTTCCTGTTGAAACATCACGTTTTACATCGGCAGCAAAATGCCGTCTTGCGTAGACCGAAAACGTCTTCGCGCATTGAATATCATTTTTAGCAATATCATCAATTGTTTGATTTGCAACATTCAACAATTCATCGATATCGATCATACAAAGTTTATATTTTCCATCTTTCGCTTGCTTTAAACAAGATTCCGTCACAGCAGTCAATCGATAACGAGAGTGATCGACATTACTTTTTTTATCACAAAAAACACTAGCGACCCCTAATATTTCACGGTTTAACTGATAATTTTCACAGACATGTATTGTCGGCTCACCATCAATAACAATCGGAAATAATCGATGACGTTTCGCAATCACTTCATTATTTGGGAACAATGGTTCATTAAAATCTAAAAAATATGGAAATCGATTAAACAAAGAATCAAAATGTTCAAAAAACATATCAGTGCATGTATTTACCCAACGACCAAACCGTGGTTCATTTTCTGCACGCGCAATCTCCCATACCTGAAATAATGCATGTCCATTTATTAAGAAAACAGAATCAAATATATCTTGCCAGCGCAAAAATATAGTCTCTAACAATTCATAATGCGTATTTTTCAAATGATTAATACGATATGGCACAGTCCTATATTTTATTCCATATTTATATTGAGATGATGGCGGAAGTCCTGAAAAAACAGATGCTACAGAAAGATCATTGACATAAAATGCTTTTTGATGACTCCATACTTCGACACTTTTTTCGTCACATAAAACATTAACATCTCCACATACACATATACCATTGTCATGTGCGATATTCCGTATTGTATCTAATTGTCTATTAGCAAAAAACTGTTTTAATTTATAACTTAAAATTTTGTCGTCGAGTTGTTGTTTTACTATCTCTATCGGCCTTCTTGAATATTTACGTAAAATCACTGGCCATTTCGCAAAATCATGATCATTGATATGGTCAGCAATCGACCTAAATATAGCATATGACGTTAACCATTCATCATTTTTTTTACAAAATTCTGAAAAATCATTTCGTAACCTTGGTGTTTTATTACGAAGAAAAAAATCAATTACATCGTCTTGAGACTTATACTCTGATTTTGCATCCCCAAAAGCCGCTCGTCCTATTATCCTTTCATCGATCGCACTAGATGATACAGTAACATGATTAATGTTCGCAAAAATATT
>CAZPRW010000105.1:0-2329 GCA_964589405.1 uncultured Opitutales bacterium
ACTATTTTTCAGAAACGTATTCCATAGATTCACCGATAGCAGATGATTGAAAACCGACAAACCATTTTTTAAAAAGTATACAATACCATATAAAATAATTATGATAATAATCTAACTATGCCTTTTTATATCGAATGTAATAATTCCAATTTAAAAAAAGAAAGGAAATACATATGATTAAAAAAATATTGTCTTTTTTTATATCAATATCACTTATTACAATTACTTTTCCATTATCTTTGATTTCCGCATTTTCGCAAGACAACGAAGAAATCGATAATACGTCGGGATATACTAACAATTACAACAAAATTCATTTTTATTTTGACAATGAGGAATATATAACAATAAACGATGAACAGGAATTGTTAGATGCAACATCAATTATTAAAACAAACCATTCGAATCATGTTTCTTCACACAACACGAATAGCGTTTCGAATGAAATCGATAATATATATGTCACTGTCGAATTTGAAAGCAATTTTATGAAAACGGATAAATTTCTCAATTTTTTCGAAGAGAGGCAAAATCTAAATAGCAGACAAAAAATTCTGGAATTTAGAAAAAAATTAAATACTTATTCTGATGAATATCACAACGAACTCATTCAAAAAAACATAGCAACGCTTTCTATTTTAGACTACACCTCTATTCAACAAATAAAATATACACCTTTCGTCACAGCCAACATAATTCCAGACGGTTCAACATTTTATTCTTTGCAAAGCCTCTGTCAATGCGAAAATATCAACAACATATCAATTCATACTCAGGCAATCTCGGATTCCGATGTTTCTTGGGATGATGCACTAGATGCTGTAAATGCATATAACATTGTGTCAGTGGGAAAATATACCGGTTCTGGCGTTAGAGTAGGCGTACTTGAAAGTGGTGGAGTATGCGACACATCGCATGTCAATTTATCAAATAGCAAAATCACAATACGTGATTCGTCATCTGCTATTTCTGATCACGCCACGGCTGTAACCTCAATAATTGCACTAATAGCTCCTGACGCAAAATTATTTGTAAGCCAAATCGTATCTCAATCAGAAGGAATATCTTGGTTCATTGATAATTATTGTGATGTTGTAAATTGCAGTTTCACTACGACAACACTAAAACCAGCAGTGGCACCTATACACAAGGAATCAGAGCATATCGATTTGACATAGACGCCATATATGATTATCAAATTGCGGCGCATTTTATCACAGTTTGTAAATCTGCTGGAAATCTAATAACATATAATAATCAACAAAATTACAATCCAAAAGGAGATATTGTTTCACCGGGATATGCATACAATGCCATAACCGTAGGTGGTGTCAATCAAGTAACTGTGAACAACAATAATCAGTGGATACACGAATCATATGCCTCGTATAATCAATTAAAAGAGAAAGACAACTCCTATATTAAGCCAAATATTTCTGCACCGTATACTGTTTGCATACCTAATATAGGTGAAAAAACGGCACGAGTTTCTCAACCCCCATTGTGACGGGTTGCATTGCTGTTTTGCAAGGATGTAAACCAAGTTATTCTACCTCGCCGGACAAAGTCATGGCAGTTTTATCATCAACCGCAAAAAAAACTTATGATTATACAAATTATCCACTTGGAAATTTTAATCGTCGTGTAGGTGCGGGAATTATAAATTTATTTGATTCAATCGAAAGTTATTCTGAGGTATATAAATATAACAAAAACAAGACATCTAACACTACCATAATCACAGAACAAGTACATTTAACAGCTGGCACAGAAATACAAGTCGGTCTTTCATGGCTTGTTACAGCAGACACTTCAAATCAGGAAATATATAATACCGATTATGATTTACGATTAATAACTCCATCGGGAGCAACTGTCTTGTCATCATTATCATCAAATGTGGAATTAATAAGATATTCTGTTCCCGATACGGGTACCTACACCATAATCGTATTGCAAAAAGGAGAAATGGATGAAACCATATCGGGTGATAGAATAAATTTGTCATACACTATATTCGGTGACAATATTGGGCATGTACATTGTTATTATGAAGGGGACTGTACGCCAAATGATTACAGCACGCACAAAAGAACTTGCTATTGTGGCGATTCATCTATTGACGAGGAACATTATTGGACAGGAGCAGGAAAAAACAAAATTAGATGTCTGGAATGTATGCTTACCTACTCAGGCACTATACCAGGAGGAGATATACAAACACTAATTGGCAGTAAAAACCCTACATGACTAATATTGTCGTATAATACCCATCCTCCACAATAACCATTCCAAAAATCCAACTCCCTGCCGTAAAATACGGCAGGGA
>CAZPRW010000106.1:0-2319 GCA_964589405.1 uncultured Opitutales bacterium
AAAAACAGATACCCGAATTGACACAATTGTATCAATTCGGGTATCTGTTATGGCATTAGACTCACTTGTTGATACAATGCACCCCGGATTATGGGTATTGCACCCAAGTGAAGTCTTTTTGAACCCAATAATAAGGGAAAATAATTATGATATTTCAGATAGTTCTACTTGAATAGCAGAAAGAAATTGTTCCAGAAATTTTTGCTGGATCACAAATCGTTGCTCATCAGAATCGGAGATTCCGAAAGTATCTTCTTTCCAGAATTCCTGATACTTTTTTGCAATTTCTGGCTTTAACTTTAGGTGGTCTTGCGAATGACGATACACTTTTGCTCGATGAAGAACTGCATGTAGTGTTGGATAGGTCATCTTAATATCGGTCCAGAAGTATTTTTCCTTTCCAATAGACTTGCCATAATTCTCAATTGACTCCACGAAACATTTGTTACAAATGTTAAAGAAGTTTTCAAAAGATGATTCTGAAGAAACTGGTCTGATTGCTGCAAACTTTTCGGCCTCTGGAAATGAATTTTCGCCAAATAGCTTTGGAGTACTAGAGTTCCGAATTGCGGCTTCTAATTGACGAATATCTCTGACGATTGATTTCATTCTTTGAGTTACCCATTCTGCTCTTTTATCTACCTCAACAATTTTGTATAGGGATGTGCGATGCTCCTTTTTAGCAAGTTCCATTGCCACATAACGGCCGGCAACAGGCATCTTAACGTATGGAATGTCGTGAGCATTTTTTGCAATCAAACCGTAGCTATATAAGTGTTTAGTATACTCGGCGACAGATGCCAATTCAACAAAATCTGCGGTTTGTCCAGATGCTAAAAGTTCGAGCATTTCATATTCTTCGGGGTAAAACTGATTAATCTCAGAAACAATATGCTTGAAGTAGTAGGCCAACTCTATGTCTATTCCGTCTTGAATTTTAATAACATCACTTTTCGCTACTATTATTGGACGTTTTTCATTATCGTATTGGCGATTCACATAACTGCACGCCAAGCGCAATAGCATAGGATGACCATTATACTGATTGTATAGGAGCTGAACTGCATCAAATTCAAATTTCAGTCCCATTCTACGACCAAGTGTTTTTATCATTGTGCGTGCATCTTCTTCCGAAAGTCCCTGCAGATATTCTGATTGCACAATACTAAATAATGGGTTCTGAATTCCGTCTATAGTATCCATTTCAGTCACACTAGGATTGACACCAGACAAAATGAACACTAGATTCCGGTGGACACTTTGAACCGACCATATAGTTTGCCAAAAATCAATAAACTCTGTATGCCAATGCTGATCCATTGGAGATTTGAACGAAATATATTCGATTTCATCGAACATAATGACAATCTTTTTTCCCCTGTCAGATGCCGATTTTACGACATAGCGAAAACTTTTTATAATATTCTTTTCGTCATATTCGGCTCGAATATGGATTCCCAAACGTTTTGCAATGTTTCCACATATTTCACCTAAAAATTCGTTCCAGTGCATTTTTCGATAAGAGGGAGATTTGCAGTCATAGAAAAACACAAATCCTAATTGTTGTTCCCGAATTATGCGATCAATCTTAAATAGTAAGGATGTTTTTCCTGTTTTTCGAACACCAAATATACCGCGGTTTTCGCAGCGTTTGATTGAATCAATATATCTAGCAACTATCTGCTGGCGACCAAAAAATGATGCTTCATCCCTCAATGGCAAAGTATACCCAAATAAGTCGACATCATAGAAATTGTGTCGCAACTGATTTCTAATATACCAGCTATCGCTTGCATTGGCAAGCAATTCATCATAAACAAATGGAACAATCGACCTGGATTGGTTGTTATCAAAACTTGTTATGCCCGCATATGCTTTTACTTCTGCATCTTTAGAGATTAGAAAACAATTTAATGTATCAACGCGATTCCTAAATGGAAAGACTTCAAATAGCATATTTAGTGCCTGTATTGTTCTGGGCTGGAATGTTGCATATGCGGAATATACAAGCAGTAATTCTTTATCAATGCCAAAAGCCTCGCTCAAGAACTGTTCTGGCTTTAGCAAAAATGCAAATATTTCAGTGTTGTTTAGATTTTTCTTATCTGCGTATGTAACATCGAATCCAAATAAAAATGGTTTTAGCATTGATTCTAAACTAGGGTATTTGGTCAAAAAGATACTTTTAACATCGTTTACGATTGCTCCCATACATATTACCTCCGTCTAGTTTATGTGAGATAGTACAAAGCTAATGTATGCTGAAAAAGCCGCATGGGAAACACCCATACGGCTACCTTGGTGGAGCAAGGCCCACCG
>CAZPRW010000107.1:0-2281 GCA_964589405.1 uncultured Opitutales bacterium
AGGCGGAAGGGCTAATTACGTGGGATTCCAGCGTTGTTAGTTTTATAACGAATGTGATAAAATATTGTCAGAAGAGTAATATTGCCATTGATGTTCAATTATTACCAGTTGGTATGCAGCGATTAATAGCATTGTCACAGGCTAAAATTCCTCGTAGAAATATTCCGACAAAACAACATAAAACGTCATTTTTTGCAACATTGATCAATTTATTGTGTATATTTGTTTCGCACTGCAAACAGGGAATGTCGTTTACTGGTGAAGTTTGCATAAGTCTCGCTCGATTTTGTCGAGGGAAAGTACGCATCAGATGGCAAGAATTTGGAAACCTTTTGCAAGAAGTTGGTGTGCATGCTCTTCCGATAGTGGCATTGATAAGTTTTTTGGTAGGATTGATAATATCTTTCATTAGTATATTACAATTGGAACAGTTTGGTGCGAGTATTTACGTTGCTGATTTGGTTGGCATTGCAATGATGCGGGAGATGGGATGTATTATGGCTGGTGTCATTATGTCGGGTCGTACTGGAGCAGCATTCGCTGCGACAATTGGGACGATGACAGTAAATGATGAAGTTGATGCATTGAAGACGTCAGGATTTTCTACGATCGATTTTTTAGTATTGCCTAGGATATTAGCACTAACATTGATGATGCCAATATTGTGTATTTTTTCTGATGTGATCGGCATAATAGGGGGTATGTGGGCAGCATTGACAATTACAGATATTACTTTGTCGCAATATATCACGCAGACAGTGGCTGCCATATCTTTAGGTGATGTATTTGTTGGATTGTTGAAAAGTGGAGTTTTTGGAATTTTGATATCATCTATAGGATGTTTGCGTGGTATGCAATGTGGTCGTAGTGCAGAATCTGTCGGTTTAGTCACAACATCTGCAGTGGTCACAGGTATTACTGCAATTATTATAGCTGATGCTACATTTGCAGTATTGTTTTCCTGTCTTGGCGTATAATGAGTGTAAAGATTTCAGTAAAAAATTTGAACATGCATTATGGCGATTATGTCGTTATGCGAAATGTATCATTCGATGTCGAGCCTGGTGAAGTTTTTTTAATCATTGGCGAGAGTGGTTGTGGAAAAACAACATTATTGAAATATTTAGTCGGCCTGCAGGATGTTCCTGTTGGTAAGATATTTTATGATGGCCAAGAGATTCATCGATCGATGGAAGATCCTGCATTTTATGGACGTAAGATGGGGGTATTGTATCAAAGTGGTGCATTATGGAGCTCAATGACACTTGCTGAAAATATTGCACTACCATTAGAAACATATACTACTTTATCGAAAACGGACATTGCCGATATAGTATCATTCAAATTATCATTGGTAGGATTGAAAGGTTTTGAAGATTTTTATCCTTCGCAAATATCTGGTGGTATGAAAAAGCGCGCTGGATTAGCACGTGCTATTGCATTGGACCCTGAAATATTATTTTTTGATGAACCATCTGCTGGACTGGACCCAGTGTCATCAAAACGGTTAGATGATTTAATAATAGAATTGCAACAGAGTTTAGGGATGACAGTAGTTATCGTCACACATGAATTGGCTAGTATTTTTGCTGTAGGAACCCGTGCGATATATTTAGATGCTATGACAAAACAAGCAGTTGCTGTTGGATCTCCTCGTGAATTATTAGCATCGAATAATCAAAATGTTGTATCATTTTTAACACGTGGAAATACACAACCATCTATCGTAATGAATGATAATTTACAAATGCTGTCGTCAGCACATGGACAGTGTTGAGGCATTGATTGACACAGTTGAGTATTGGTTTTGTTTTCAGCAAATTACATATGGCCAGTTGTTACATTGGTTGCTGATGTAATGGTATATCCATATGATTAGTTAATGCTATCGACTGATTTGAGGTAATATGATAAAAATGCGATCGGAGTTTGTTCAATATGCCATGTTTAGAAAGTGCGAATGAGCACATGCAATAAATCCATTGTTGTATTATTGTCTTAACAAATCAATGAGAGGCCTGTCATAAAAATTTTATTTATTGTGAGTGTATATCGATATTTGGTATTGAAAAATTGTCCCCAATGGAAGATGCTTTTAGTGAGCCAGAATCCCGACGAGAGCCAGAATCCCGACGAGAGCCAGAATCCCGACGAGAGCCAGAATCCCGACGAGAGCCAGAATCCCGACGAGAGCCAGAATCCCGACGAGAGCCAGAATCCCGACGAGAGCCAGAATCCCGACGAGAGCCAGAATCCCGACGAGAGCCAGAATCCCGACGAG
>CAZPRW010000108.1:0-2233 GCA_964589405.1 uncultured Opitutales bacterium
TTATGGTCGACCAATAAGAAATCAGCCTTCTAGTGTTCGAAGCATTGGTCGCCAGTAGCACGTCCTTGAAGATCTCGTCGTTCGCAATGACGAGGTCGTCGGTTCGAACCCGATCGGCTCTACCAGGGTAACTTGCTGCTACTGGTGATTGTTGTTGACTGGTGACAAGATTTGGCGACAATGGTTTGTCGCTATGGATGTGGATAGGAATGTGAATGGTCAGGGTAATGTAGCAAATGGTAATCAAGTTGGAGTGGATGGCGGTAGCGACACTCCTATTGTGCGGTCGTCAACGAGCAGAATACAAAGCAAATCTATTAATCAAAATGTTGAGGATAAAAGTTTGGAGCAACATGATGTTTCGGAAGGTAATAATTCCAGTGCTACAAAACTATTGCCGAATAATGCATGTGGTAATAATGGTAATCAGGAAACCGAGAAAAGCAAGTTCCCAACCAAAGATGCATTTGGTGATACTGGTGATCAGCAAGGTGTTATGGAAAAGCAAAATAGCGTTGTGCCATCGCAACCGGTTGCCGAAAAGTCAATCTATACTGTTGATGATGCAATACGCAAGTTGTATGAATGTTTTAAATCTCCTGAATCAATCAATATTCCCTGTCTTCGTACGTTCGATTTTAAGAGATTTGCAGAGGTTAATAAAATTTCATTAAATGACAGTTACATTCCGCATTCAGATGTCGTTAAAAACAGTTTTCTGTGCATGTATAATGTTACCTATGAGTTATTATCAAAGGATGTAACATTCAAAAAAGAAGATGGGGAAGATATTCCCATCAAATTGACACCTGATGAGATATTAGGCATTATTAATACATTGGGAAACGTTCCAGATGAAGATAAGGCATATAAATTATACGGAGAGTTAGGTGTTATCATTTTTAGTAAAATGAATTCAGCCGTGCAAAATACCAACAAAGAGGCTTTGGGAAAAAGCTTATGGGCGAACTACTATATATGTAAATCCATTTTGTCATTACCATTAGTAAATTGTAATGGAGGGATAAAATTCTGCACAATGGTAATGGACTCGATATTGATTGGCAAACATAGTGTTTTCGAACTATCGGAACCGAAACTTTCTGATGCAGAAAGAGCAGATTCAAAGCATCAAAATCTTGTCAATGATTTTAAAAAACTTGGAATGTTCTTTGCATTTAAAAATGATAAATTAGGCGAAAAGCTGTTGCTAGCTGCGCAATTTGCTACATCTATTGGGATGAAAATGCCATTGTTTATGGCAGAGGTTACAACAGAAGATAAGGAATTCAGACCATCTGGGTTTTCAAGTGATGTCGTTGGTGTTGCAGTACATGACGCTGTTTTATCAGAAAAAGACTTCAAAGGATTTCCATGGGTTTGTTATAACTTTTATCACGAGATTACACATCATGCAAGAAGTGCTGTTGGAGCACTTTATGCTGATAAATCCATTGCTGGGAAAAGCTTAGAAAGTAAAGAGCTGGCACTTAAAGACAATACAAATTTAATAAATGCGATAAAATCTCAAATCATGGAGTATGCATTGACCAATTCCGAAGAATATATAGCAGATTTCAGTGCGCTTGTATTATGCTGTTTAGAACATAATAAAAATCCATTCAGTTATATTGATGACGCACGTCTTTGGCGATTGTATTATGAATTTGGTGGGCCAGATTATGCTCCAATAATTCACGAAAAGTTTTATAAAAGCGCAGGAGTCTATAATATATTGGAGGATCCAAATTATGGTTATTGTTCAGGATATCCGTCGAAGTTTGGTATAGATGTTGATAAACTTTCTAATGAAAAAATTTGGGTTAGAGAGATATCTTCTCCTGATGGTTTGCGCTTTATTTCTGTTACCAGCAAGACTATTCTCCCTCCTCCGCCGATAGGGTATTGTTATACTACAGAGAGAGGATGCATCGGGTTGAAAATTGATAAAAATATGTTGCCTGGTGGTGACGATAGTAAATATTACACTCCATTGTTTTGTAGCTTGACCAATGGTCCATTAACGTTACTTTGTGCTGGTCAGTTTCAGTTGGAACATCATCTTGAGCTGTTTCCAAAAGAAAGCGGTGGAGTGTCGCAATCTATAGACAGTGCGGCGTTGTCATCGGCAAATAAACAAATTATAGCGCAATATCAGCAATTGGTTCGGCCATAGGGACAATTGTTCGACTGCCGGTAACCGCAGTGCAATGGGGTCTCAGCTGGTTTAGAC
>CAZPRW010000109.1:0-225 GCA_964589405.1 uncultured Opitutales bacterium
AGCAGCACTACAGGATCCAACTACGAATGCACATAACACCCACGGATGTTTTCCTAAACGACTGCCAAACCATTCGAGACCATTTCTTATTACTGATTGAGATCCAGATGCACTATCATTGCTTACGGCTTTACGTGATATAGATTTAGCTGAATCTTCTAGAATAGAAATGGATTCATCACAGATTTTTATTGCATTATCGAGGATCTGCATTTCATAAGAACA
>CAZPRW010000109.1:235-2063 GCA_964589405.1 uncultured Opitutales bacterium
CTATCAGCTTTAATTAAACCCTGCATGACTTTCTTATTTTCTTTCCAAATTGGCGCTATTTGTTCATCAAAAACAGATTTTTGCTCTTTCTGATCACTTTTATAAACCAAACCAACTGCATGTCGCAAAAAACTACCACACATTAATGCTGCACGCCGGACGACATCTTTTTTTTCATCAGCCTTTCCGGCTTTAAACCGTTCTTTGTTGAACGAAATAGAACATTTGTTATCCATTTGAATCGTATCAAATTCTTCGTCATCTCCTTCCGACGTATCTGATACGTTACCAACTAAGTCTTTTAGGCTCGAAACAATTGCATCGCAGAGTTCTATTTCCCTTTCAAGAAAGGATATTTCATTAAAAAATGCATAATCTTGCTTATTTTTTTCAATTAAACCCTGCATGACTTCCTTATTTTTTTCCCAAATTGGCGCTATTTGTTCACAAACAATAGATTTACGGTCTTTAAGAACAGCTCCATTCACCGTAATCATTACATATCGCGAAAAACTACTACACATTGATCCTGCACGCTGGACGACATTCCTTCTTATATTAAGACATGCTCGTCCAAACCAATCTTCATCAAGCGAAACAGAATATTTGTCATTCATTTTAATTATATCATTGACTATCTTTTTGCTCATACCCATCTCCATTTCTAAAAAAATCTTTTTGTTTTTTCATACATCATTCATTGCAATTTTTACCAAAATCACGCAAATTCTAAACAACAACAACAATTTACCATAAATAGTCATTGATTATTCTAGAACCAATCTGGTGCCGCTTTGAATAACATCGCAACGCAAAAACCATCACTTAATATTGCTTTCTTCAAACAATCACCAACATTCAATCGTTGCATGTTAATATACATGCAAAATATTTTTTGGTAAGTCAAGCATAAAACCTACTCTTTGTTGCGTTTTTGACACTAGCAACACAAACATTCAATTTAACCACAAAAAAACGAAAAAGAGAAGGCATCGCCTTAATGCGATGCCTTATTCGATTACGAGAAACACTTTTATTGGTTATTGGCTGTTTTGAATGAACATTGTCATTTGATGTTACTACCTTTTACTTTTTCTAACTTGCACTCATCATCAAACAAAACGGTCACACGTTGTCATTTTATTCATATAACTGATACTCTATTCTCATTCCATCAAAACTAATCCTTGTTTTTCACTAAATCAGTCATCCATTGCCGATTGCACGGCATAATCTACGCAATTCGTCATGCAACACATTGCTTTCCTGATTATTGCATATAACAACGGACTACCACCAAACGCAATACTTGTACAAACACACGACAACATAGAAAACATTACCCCAGCAACACGTTTGATACGGTTATTCGTTTCACACAATTCATAATGGCCATACTTATAATTCGTATCATTAATGCAATTAACTCTATTCACAAATTTACCGTGAACAAATGATAAAAAATTTTGTACAAAGTAATCGATAACAACGCTTCCAGCAAGATTCCAATTTTTATCTTTAAATGCTTCAAATGCGTACATAACGGTTGTTAATAGTGACGATGCAAAATTTGCAGTCGATATCGATTGTTCCACTTTCAACGCAGTCTCACTTCGAAATTGCTCTGAATCTACCTGTTGATTGTCTGACGCGACATTGTCATTTGCTATCTGATGTAACGTAGCGCTGCACATAACCTGCGTCACTAGCGTAATACCAATCATCACTGCTCCATAAACTGCCATTTCAGCCGTGTAATAATACACTGCTAAGATGGCAACAGATAATACAAATTTTGCAATTTGAATAATTTGTTCATTGTCTTGAT
>CAZPRW010000110.1:0-1968 GCA_964589405.1 uncultured Opitutales bacterium
AGATCAGCAACTCCATCTCCCAATCGAATATCTGTACCACGACCAGCCATATTAGTAGCTATTGTGACTGCTCCCATTTGACCAGCTTGTGCGACGATTTCTGCTTCCTGTTGATGATATTTTGCATTCAAAACATTATGCGGAATATTATCACGTTTTAGCATTTTGCTCAACACCTCTGATGACTCAACAGAAGTGGTACCTACTAGAACTGGTTGTCCTTTTTCATGTGCTAATTTAATTTCTGCCAGCACAGCATTATACTTTTCACGCCGTGTTTTATAAATTTCATCATCCAGATCTTTTCGCAAGCATGGACGATTTGGAGGAATGACCACTACTGGAAGTCTATAAATATCATTGAACTCCTGCGCCTCAGTCTCTGCCGTACCAGTCATCCCCGCCAACTTGTCGTACATACGGAAATAATTTTGCAAAGTAATTGTGGCATACGTACATGATTCCCTCTCAACAGTAATACCTTCTTTGGCCTCTATCGCTTGGTGCAAACCATCGCTCCAACGACGACCAGGCATAGCACGACCTGTATTTTCATCGATAATGACAACTTTACCGTCTAAAATGGCATATTGTTCATCGCGATTGTATAACGAATAAGCACGCAATAACTGATTTAAACAATGTATACGCGTGCTTTTATCAGAATATTCCCTTTCGGCTGCTTCTTTAGCCTCTGCTTTTCCTGATTCAGTCAATTCCGCATTTGCTTCAATTTCTGAAAAAATAGTCGGCAAATCTGGCAAAACAAATGCATACTCATCATTGGATATCGTCTTGCGGCCTAATTCCGTCAGATCAGACTGCTGGTCTTTCTCATCAACACAATAAAACAATTCTTCTTTTGTTTGCTGTTTTTCTGAGCGGAACAACTCAGAACTCATTTCGAGGTCAAATTTATCAAAATTCTTTCTAAACGTACCATCCTCCATCAACCGGAAAAATTGCCGGTTCTTTGGCATTCCTAATTTCACTTGCCATAATTTCTTATAAGCATCACGGTTACATTCTCCATTACTATTCTCTAATAATACTTTCGCTTCTGATGCCAGCCGATTACATAACTTCTGTTGCAATTCAACCAATCGTTCGACCATAGGCCGCATTTCAACATACGGAACTACTTCATCTGTCTTCGGAGCAGCACCAGAAATTATCAATGGTGTACGCGCTTCATCTATAAGAATAGAATCGACCTCATCAACTATGCAGAAATAATGATCGCGTTGTACTTGCTCATCAGAAGACATTGCCATGCCATTATCACGTAGATAATCAAAACCAAACTCTGATGCTGTACCATACGTAATATTACAATTGTATGCTTGTTTACGTTCCTCATTGCCCATTTGATTTTGAAGACACCCAACAGTTATTCCCAAAAATCGATACAAATATCCCATCCACTCAACATCTCGACGAGCAAGGTAATCATTGACCGTTACCAACTGACAATTTTTACCAGCCAATGCATTTAAATACAACGGCAATGTAGCGACCAATGTTTTCCCTTCACCAGTTGCCATTTCACAAATTTTTCCTTGATGCAATGCAATACCGCCGATCAGTTGCACATCATAATGCACCATGTTCCATTGCAACTTATTGCCACATACTTCTATTTCCTTGCCACACAATCTACGAGCGACATTTTTTACAAGAGCAAATGCTTCTGGCAACACACTGTTTAACGACTCGCCATTCGCAACCCGTCGCTTCAGGTCATCCGATTTTTTTGAAACATCATCATCTGACAATGCCTGTAATTCGATTTCACGACGATTAATTTCTGCAACAATAGGAGAACATTGTTTTATAAATTTCCTATGATTATGCCCAGCAAACAACTTAAAAAACCTACCTATCATCTTTTTATCTCTATCTATCTTCGAGAATTAAACATAAAATACAATATCGTCGACCTTATATTGTTTCAATAATCAGTTTTCA
>CAZPRW010000111.1:0-1947 GCA_964589405.1 uncultured Opitutales bacterium
TAGCCATCCCTGTGCCGCCACCGCTTATAATTCGCAGAAAGCCAGGCATATGTCTGCGACCATTTGTGCTCCTGTTAAAATACATAGCGACAAACCATTGTTGCCAAATCTTGTCAATAGTCAACTGCAATTGTCAGCAGTAACAAAATACTTGGTGGAGCCGATCGGGTTCGAACCGACGACCTCGTAGTTTGTAACAACGTTGGGCAAATAAATAAAATTGACGACAACACAAATAATTAATTTCCTTGAAGCTGAGTTTGTTTAGTCGAACTTGACCACCTAAGATGTCATTTTGTTACGTTTGTGTTATTGTATAGCAGTCGTGGCGATATTATGCCTTAATATGAGATATTCTGCTTTTTCCTTGCTTAATTATGGTCGTTGTATTTTCTGCTGATTTATGTGGTTTCAGATAGATGCTGGATTGTCAGAAGCAGTACGTATGGCAGCTGTTGAATGTGGGTTGGATGGTAGTAAATTCACGCCGGATGTTCGTCCGGCAGACCAACGATTTGGTGATTTTCAAGCAAATGGAGTGTTGTCATATGCTAAACTATCACATTCTAACCCGCGTGCATTGGCAGAACAAATAGCATCAGTGTTGAAGAAGATGCCGGCAATTCAAGGCAAAGTTATTGTTGATATTGCAGGCCCTGGGTTCATAAATTTTACATTGTCGAATGAATTTTTGACAGAATGGATATCGACGTATTGTTCTGAACAAGATTTTCAAAGTGCAGCAACATGTCAGTTTAGTGGTCGTACTGTAGTCATAGATTATTCATCACCAAATACGGCTAAACAGATGCATGTCGGACATTTGCGTTCAATGAATATTGGTGATGCTATTTATCGTTTATTGAAGTTTTGTGGTGCGAATGTCATTCGTGATAACCATGTTGGAGATTGGGGGACACAGTTTGGCATACTAATCATGGCAGTGAAACGACAGTCAATTCCGGTAGAATCATTGTCATTGGAACAGATCGAAGTACTATATCAACAAGGAACACAGCTCACAAAGGATGATCCGGAAGCATTATCAGCAGCACGGCGTGAATTAGTAGCGTTACAAAATGGTGATCCTGAGAATATTCATATTTGGAAAACAATAAATAATATTTCGCAAATAGCATTTGATGAAATTTATTCACTTGCTGGTGTGTCATTTGATCATACATTAGGTGAGTCATTTTATCGCGACAAAGTATCACGTGTTTACAAAGAATTGATAGATAGTGGAATAGCAAAAGAAGATGATGGTGCATTATGTGTTTTTCATCCAGAACATGAGCGATTTGCCACACAACCATTTATCATTCGAAAAGCAGATGGCGCATCAAATTATGCGACTACTGATTTGGCAACAGTTTATTATCGCACTGATACATTCCATGCAGATGATATTATTTATGTCACTGATGGTAGACAACAGGACCATTTTCAACAACTGTTTATGACAGTTGCTAAATGGTATGCTGCATATAATCGTACATGCCCAACATTACACCATGTATGGTTTGGAACAATTTTAGGAGAAGATGGTAAAGCAATAAAAACACGGTCTGGCACACCAATAAAGTTGAAAGAATTATTCGATGAATCAATACGTCGTGCTAGGATGATTGTTGACGAAAAAAACCCATCGTTGCCGGAGGAAGAGCGACAGCATATTGCAAATGTATTGGGCATTGATGCTGTAAAATACGTAGATTTATCATCAAATCGTACCAGTGATTATGTTTTTTCATGGGATAAAATGTTATCATTTGATGGCAATACAGCAGCATATTTATTGTATACAATTGCTCGCATACGGTCAGTGTTGAAGAAATGCCATGAAAGACATGAAACTCAATCAGTCAGCACGTTGTCTACCGACAGTGAACGTGCGTTAGCAAGAAAGCTGACATATTTCCCAATTGTGCTTGCGCAAGCAATATC
>CAZPRW010000112.1:0-1904 GCA_964589405.1 uncultured Opitutales bacterium
TATCGATTATATAAAAACAATGTTCCGTATTGTCATGGTTGCAATTTTCCTGGTGAGATTGATTTGAGTGAAGCGTATACATTTGTTCAGTCAATGAATACAAATAGTCGTGAGAAGAGGTTTGTTTGTTGTGGATTTGATTCAGCTGGGCTGTTGCATTACTTGTCGAATGGATATTTGCCACATGACGCTGCGAAATTGATTAATTGTGGTAAAAAATTGTTTATTATAGACGGTCAACGCAAAGTGACAAAAGCAATGATAAAATCGATCATGTGTGAGCTGCAAGATACTGATTTTATTGTTTTTGAGACAAAAGGAGAAACAGAGTCGGAAGTGACAGGCCATGTTTTAATTGCGTACAGGTTCGGGTTTGTAGAGTGTCGTGGTAAAAATTTTGGGATGGCGGTTATTCCATCATACGACGTTGAAGCGAGATTGTTGCAATTGATGAGCAAAGCACGTGCTTCCAATGCTGTGGTTTATGTCATCCGATGGCATCCTACGTTGCTCGGTATGAATTAATTACGCAAATAATAGTTTTGATTAAAAAAGCTGACATGCAAATGGATGAATTTTACATGTTTGTGCCATCTAATAATATGTGTATTGTTTTTTCAATTCCATTGTATAGAGAATAGAGTGGGGTCAGTCCTAGATTTCGTAGTTTTTGATTACATAAAATTGCTTGTTTTATTTTCGAAAAGCCTTGTTTTTCAGTTTTGGTTGGTTTATCAAAAATGATTTTTATGTTTGCAATATTGGCAATGAGTTTTGCAAGATCTGCGATTGAAGTAATAGATTCTGTGTTTGCTATATTGTAAGCTTCTCCTTGTTTCCCGTTTAACAAAATAAACAATATTCTGGCAACAGCATCTGCTACATATCACATCGAACGTATTTGTGATCCGTCACTTTTAAGTACCAAATTTTTTTTGTTTAAAGCACTTCGTATAAATTGACATATGCATCTACTATCTGTTGCTTGAAATGTAGGACCAAACAAGTGGCATGGTCTTGCAATAACTATGTCGGTATTATATTCTTGTTTGTAGCATTGACATAATGTTTTTGCTGCGCGTTTACCAGCATGGTAGCATGATCTTGGGTCTCCATAGTTTAAACTCCAATATCTGATTCTTTGATCAGTCTATTGAAGTTATTAATTGTTCCGTACATTTCGCCTGATGAAATAAACATCGTACGGCAGTTTGATGTTTGTGTTAGCTAATTTTTAATATTTCCTTTAAATCAGATATGATCTTTTCAGACGCTGTGCGATCGTTTAGTCCAAATTTTGCAATATTGATTGCGCGATCTTCTTTTAATGGATCTTGATGGTTCAATACGACTGTTTCAAGATGTTGTTCTAATTCGTGTATGTTATGTGCGTGATAGTAGTTCCTGAAAATTTCGGATGTTTTTGGCCGCATATGTAATGGCCTCACGGGTTTCGGCATCCAGCCGCTGATAACCGGCTTCAATTTCTTCGGGACGCACACGCATCGCATCAGACGTCAGCGTAATGCCGTCAAATTTGGCCGTATAGCGCAGAACAGCCTCGTCGCCGTGTTCTTTAATATCGGCGGCAACCTCTTTGGCCAGTTCCATCTGGCGGCTTATATCCTGCTCGGCACGTTTTAAAACAAATTCTTTTTCTGTTTGTGTCATATCTTTTAACACGCGAATTTTCATGGTTATACTCTTCCTTTCATGCCTAGGCATAAGAAAGTCGATCCCTTATTGCCTAAGAAATCCCTGTGTCTGTTGTTTGTTGGCTTCGGGAATGTTACAATCCCATAACAACCCACATGATAAATATTATAATATATTCTGAGAATAATTGCAAGCCGATGTGCATAAAAATTAAGAAAAAACTCTTAAATTTTCATTCTTTCACAAAA
>CAZPRW010000113.1:0-1881 GCA_964589405.1 uncultured Opitutales bacterium
TATAGCAACAACTAATTTATAATATTGTGCTTTGCTTGCTGCACGCATCATCTGCAACGTTGCAAAATTGCTATTTTGAGCTATACCAAGAATATGATATGCATCATATAATGCCGCTCTATAATTTTTTAATGCATTATGCATTAATAATTTTAATGAAAAATAAATAAATTGTGCCGTTTTTATCACTTTATTTGTACTCGATTGTGTTTGTAGTTTGAACAATAATTTCCATGCTTCAACATGTTGAGGATCGATTGTTATTGCTTCTTGACACAAAAACTTAGCATATGCTACGTTACCTTCTTGAAGCGCTTGTTTAGCACGTATCAAGACATGGTCTTCGCACTCAGACTGAAGTTCTTCTGTCATAATATTACATTAAAGATGCAGAAATTCCATTTTCTGATAATCTATTAATAATAGTGTCGCTCAAATTTTTCCAAGAATGATCGATAACGCTTTTTTCTTGTGCTTCTATTAACGCACGCAATTTCGGCTCAGTACCAGAATACCTTACCACAATTCTATGTGGAGAAGGTAATTGACCATCAATTTTTGCAATATCATCTTTCAATCCAGGAATCTTTTCAAGAGGTATCTTCTTATCCACGATTATATTAAAAGTTTTTTGCGGCAACAATGCAAACTTTCTTCTCAGAGAAGAAAGTTTTTGGCCAGACGTTAGAAGCAATTTTAATATGAACAATGTTGCTGTTATTCCATCACCAATTGGTGAAAATTGTCGAAATATCAAATGTCCAGAATTCTCTCCTCCGAACCAAACGTTATGTTGTTTCATCGTTTGATAAACATTCCGATCACCAATATCGCATCGTATAACATTTCCTCCGAGTCGTTTCATGAAATTGTCTAATGCCAAGTTGCTTTGATGAGTGACAACGATCGATTTGCTTGGCAAAAGATCATTGCATATCATATATTCTGCCAAAATTCCAATTAAGATGTCACCATCGATTTTTTCACCATTTTCATCGAATACAATTACACGATCCCCATCTCCGTCATACGAAAACCCAACACATGCATCACATCCTCGGATAAATTTTGACATATTATCAGGACATTCGCTTCCGCATTGTTCATTAATATTTGTTCCATTAGGTGAGTTGCCAATGTGTTTAATGACAGCATTATATGGTTGTAATATTTCTTTAACAACATGTGATGTCGCACCGTTTGCGGAATCAATTGCGATTTTTTTTCCATTCAAAGAATTTGCTAATAAAAAATTATTATATTTCTGTTGGTATATTTTTTTTGCATCATCGTGATATTCTATCACTGAAGATTGAGTGCTGCTTGCAGCACTGTTATTATCGATAATGTATTCAATTTCTTGTTCCTCTTCTGTCGTTAGTTTTTCGCCATGACTGTTAAAAAACTTTATTCCATTATCTGTATATTTATTATGAGATGCTGTTATTGCTGCACCAAGATCACACGACTCTTTTATTACTACTTCAGCAATTGCAGGTGTTGGCAACACTCCACAATCTATAACGCTTACATTTGATGACAATCCATTAACAAATGCATTTAGTAAATCTTGTCCACTATATCTTGTATCTCTTCCTATCGCGATTTTGTATACAGATTTACTATATTTTCTGTTCAAATATTGCTCAATAGAACTTCCAAGATTTTTAAAAAATTTTTCTGATATAAAATCTGTTCCAAAACGTCCACGAATACCATCAGTGCCAAAATATTTCATATCGATACAAATATGGCATCACTATTTAGAAAAAATAGGCTTTTTAAAGAAAAAACAGCGCATTGCTATAGTAATTTCAGACATTTTCCATGAAAATATAAAAATGCTTGATTTGCCAGAAATTATTTTTTGTGTAGTTGCCA
>CAZPRW010000114.1:0-1763 GCA_964589405.1 uncultured Opitutales bacterium
TTTCTATCCCATTTGGCAATTTCAGCAATGTCACATCCAAACATTAACCCCGCCTTGATTGTTTTCATAACAGCATCTTTATTGATTACTGGCAATGTCCCTGGTAGTCCCATAACAACTGGATCGGACAGAACATTTGGTTCTTGTCCATATTCATAAGGACATCCAGTAAACAATTTTGTGTTCGTTTTTATCTGAACATGAACCTCTAGCCCAATAACCGCCTCATACTGCATACGCGAACACTTAATTAAAAGAATATTCTGTGCAATAAAATTTAATCCAACACAAAAACATCATTATCGAAACAATAAATGTTCAAATGAATACTATTCAAACTACATACATCGCTTCAGAAAAAAATAGCCGAGCGACAAAAAAATTTACACGGCAACTACCATTTCTATCGAAACTACAAAATACTCTGCTATAGCTCAACACGACAACGTAAACAATGTCATATAATATCAAAATGTTTCACAATATTTACGCCAAAGTATTAATAATTACGCGCAAAAACCGCACGTTGTTTGCTTGGTCGACCAGTAAATGCACAAACGCCAGGTTCTTGTTCTGATAATGGCAAACAACGTATCGTCACACCAAGATCATTCTTCAATTGATTTTCAATATCAGGATCTCCACACCAATGAGCATATGCAAACCCTGCATCGTCCTGTTGAAAATAATTATATAATTCATCCTTAGAATTAACAATACATGTACGATCATCTCGATATTGTTTCGCACGAGCAAACAATGCATTATGAATATAATTCAATATTTCATGTGCTTCTCGAACAAAAACATCGTGCGCAAGATTGGTTCTTTCTTTTGGACCATTATCACGTCTAAAGAAACAAATTGAACCAGCATCAATATCTCTCATTCCTACTTCAACACGGATCGGAACACCACGTTTTATCAACTCCCATGACTTCTCTCCACCACGAATATCACGATCATCAATTTCAACACGCAATGGCTCGTTATTGTACGACAATGACGATAATTCCTTTTTCAATGATTCACAATATTCCGTGACACGTGAACGTGTATCATCCTTGTAAATCGGACAAATCACTATTTGAGCAGGAGCAATATTAGGTGGCAATACTAACCCGTTATCATCAGAATGCGTCATGATAACACCACCAATTAATCGTGTACTAACACCCCATGACGTCGTCCATGCAAAATCTTGAACACCATCTTCATTGACGAATTTAATATTTGCTGAACGTGAAAAATTTTGTCCTAAGAAATGCGACGTGCCAGCTTGTAATGCTTTGCCATCCTGCATCATTGCTTCTATACTATATGTAGCAATCGCACCTGGAAACTTTTCAGACTCTGTCTTCCTGCCAGCAATCACAGGCATTGCCAGATAATTCTCAGCAAATGTAATATAACATGACAACATGTTGTTCGTTTCTAACTCTGCCTCAGCAGATGTTGAATGGGCAGTATGTCCTTCTTGCCATAAAAACTCTGTCGTGCGTAAAAACATTCTGGCACGCATCTCCCAACGAACAACATTCGCCCATTGATTTATTTTAATTGGAAGATCGCGATAAGAATGTACCCATTTAGCAAATGTTTCTCCAATAATCGTCTCAGAAGTTGGCCGCACAATTAATGGTTCTTCCAATTTCGATGTTGGCTCTAATCCTCCATGACCATCTGACTGCAAACGTGTATGCGTAACGACAGCACATTCCTTTGCGAATCCATCGACATGTTCAGCTTCTTTTTCAAAATAT
>CAZPRW010000115.1:0-1760 GCA_964589405.1 uncultured Opitutales bacterium
TTTCTTAACAACATATCTGAGGACAACATTATCGTTTTCAGGCGGTGAGAGCGGAGCGCCAGTTTTCGACATCAATGGAGAGTTCAGCGGTATGATGATAGCATCGTTGCCAGAAATGAATGCAAGCTTCATATTACCGCGCCGTGCATTGTCTAAAATCTTTAATGATATTGTTGCCAATGGAATGATAAAACATGCTAAATTGGCAATCGACGTACATCCTGAACATATTTTAGGACAAAAACAAGTATTGGTAGTATCAAATGTGACACCCGGATCGACCGCTGCGTCAGCAGGAATAGTCCCTGGCGACATAATTCAATGCATAAATAGCACAACCATTACATATAAAGAAGATTTGCATAACGCATTATTCTTTGCAAAGACGAATCAACCGCTTGAGATTGAAATTTTGCGCGGGGGAGAAGCTATTCACTTGAGCATTATGCCAGAATTTTTTGTAGAATAATCTCTGTTTATTGTTTTTCACGGACATGACCACATCATCATCAAAAAAAATCACAACATATTCTATTACTTTGAATGATGATCAAATGCAGGTCGTAGAAAATATTTGTATATCACGTGGATTTTCTCCGTACACAGTACAATATGCACTGTTTGCGTTCAAAGGAGATGGATTGTCAATTGTCGGATATAAGAGTGGGAAATTGGTAGTACAAGGAAAGAACACAGAAGATTTCGTACAATTCGAAATAGAAACTAACGTTACTCATAATATCGAACTAGGATATGAATCTGTCGCACATCCTGAATGGTTTGAATTACATGCAGGGATGGACGAAAGCGGGAAAGGAGATCTATTCGGTCCATTGGTTACAGCTTGTGTTATTGCTGGCGGCGGCGTTGTTGAACAGTGGATAAAAGATGGTGTTCGCGACAGCAAGAATGTAACAAGTGATCGCGCAATCACAGCATTAGAAAAAAAAATCCTACAATCGGACTGCACTACCAATGTCATGTGTTTGGACATGCGCAAATATAATGAATTATATAAAAAATTCGGCAACAATATGAATATTTTGCTCGGCTGGATGCACTCGTGTTCTTTGCAAAATGCATTACAAGAACGACCAGTGACATGGGGAATGCTCGATCAATTTTCAAAACGACCGATCGTCCAAGGATTTTTGAAGGACAAATCATTTGATTTGCGCATGCAAACAAAGGCAGAAGCTGATCCAGTTGTTGCTGCTGCATCAATTTTAGCACGCGCTGAATACAATCGACAAATGGCAGCACTGTCGAAAAAAGCAGGCATCACGCTGTCAAAGGGAGCTGGAAGACAAACTGTAATTCAAGCGCAACAGTTAGCCAAAACATTCGGCATGGACCGTTTAGATGAATTTTTAAAAACACATTTTGCAACTGCCCCATGTAATCAGTGTCAGAAATCATAATAACCCCTTCTAAGAGTCTTTACATTGTTTTGCACAAATCGCATATCGTATATCACGATCCTGACACACGACACAATGCAAATGACGATATAATTCTGTCTAATTCAAACAGTTTGCCAAATCTCAATACAGCGAAAAATCTGTCACATTCCATATTATAGTATGCCATTATCCTGGGATTACAATCAACATTATCTCACAACAACATTCATTATTTTTCGATCACACGATCGGCTTTGCAATAACGACAATGTACTACTGTAATTTATTCCTTATCATTCAGTATTTCTGATATCTGAAACTTCCAGCATTGCCTTTTTAATCTGGAATTTCTTCTAT
>CAZPRW010000116.1:0-1738 GCA_964589405.1 uncultured Opitutales bacterium
ACCGCCTGAAAATGATAATGTTGTTCTCAAATATGTTGTTAAAAAAGAATGGTCGCTATAGGAAATGTTTTTTCCGCTGACGATGCCTATATCAGGCGATGGGTCCATTCCGAATTTGCAGCCAACAAATACAACGACAGATCCAATCGGAGTTAATTTTGATATATCATCTTCTGAAATGTTAATAGTTGTACAACTAATAGGTAATTGCAATAACTTCAATATAGCTACATTGGTAGCAGTATCATATCCGATGCATTCTGCAGGATATGACATTCCATAATAATCTACGCGGATGGATTCTGCACCCTTTGCAATCGATGATGTTGTTAAAACATATCCTTGCGATGATACTAAAAATCCTGTGCCGGCCAATACTTGTTTGTTTTGCGGAAGATTCTCATTGTATGTACAAACGACACGAACAATGGCAGATTTTTTATCATTGAATATTTTTTTTACGCAATTTTCGATATTATACGCACAGTCATGCTGTTCGTTAACAAGATTGCGCCCTTCTTGTTTGCTGAAATCTTTCCCTGACAGTGTAGGAACAATAAATGACGTTGCCGCCAAAATATATATAAACTGCCAAAATCTTGTCATTGCCGGTAATTATAAGCTGGCCATAACATTATGTGATGGAATTGTCAAGATGTCTTGAACATATTCAGTCGTCGATGTCATGCTAATGTCGGAATAATCATTTGTGACAAATGATGGCAAATCATCGGACATTGACATTTTGTCAGCGACAAACTTTACATATGCGTGGTCATTACAAACAGTGATAGATTCATTGTTATGATGCAATAAACATATCCCGATTGCTGTTGCACACGCTATTGATGTTGATGCAAATCGCAGTAATGATTTTTTTGCAATATTCCGTATTAATGTCATCAGTGGGGTGCGCTTATTATTTCCGCGCATAGCGATGAGTTTTTTATTCTCAAATGCTATAGAAAACGACTCCCATTCCTGTTCTGATGGGACCTCTCTACGTTTGATTTGCAGCAAACGACTCAATTGTATGTCTTTATCGTTGTTTGTCATCATCGTAAATAATCATGTAAATGTAATTTTAGTTGTTCTTTTGCATAATGCAAGCGAGAACGTACTGTTCCTTCAGAGCATTTTAATATTGAAGCGACTTCAGAAGAACTCAATCCTTCGATTTCACACAATACTACAACCGCCCTATGTTTATTAGACAATTTTTGTAATGCTATGTTCAAATTTTCTTGTAATTCTTTTAAAAAAGTTGAACGATTTGCATCGTTGGAGTCTGTCATTCCATCGAAAGTAAATTGATAATCTCCTGATTCATCTATATTTTCTAGGCTAAAAAAGCGACGTAATTTTGTTCGCTTTATGTGAGAAAGTGATGCATTGATCGCTATTCTGTATATCCATGAGAAAAATGATGATTTTTGATTAAAATTTTTTATGCCGCGGTATGCTTTTATGAAGACATCTTGAGTAAGATCAAACGCATCTTCTTTGTTGGATGTCATGTTGTAAATGACAGAAAACAACCGTGAGCGATATTTATTTACCAAGATATCAAATGCAGTAGCATCGTCATCTTGTACACGACGAACCAATGCAACATCGTCAGATAAATCCAATGTTGTGTCTTTGCATGAAGATGCAGGTGATGATAAAATGACGTCTTCTGTTATCAATATTTAGTCACAATATAATAAGTTTGCCAATAATCAATATTTCATTTTCT
>CAZPRW010000117.1:0-1723 GCA_964589405.1 uncultured Opitutales bacterium
ATTGTTAATGATTACGAAGCTAATTACGAAACCAAACTAGCAGAACATCTACAAAATGCATTGGTATAACAGTGATAAAATCACACCAGGCATGATACTGTAGCATGTTGTGCTATGTACCAACCAATCGTAATATCAGTAGGTGGTACGCATTAAGGTTATCAAAAAAGCGAAGTATTAAACGACGCCTGTATCAGCCACATGTTCCAAACAAGCTGTGGACCATGTGGCTTTCTGTAATAACATGGAAAATAAAACTTGGACTATGATCCGAATTTATTGTTGAACAATAATCAAGAAAGAGATGGCCGCTTCTAACTTCATTTGGATATATTGTAAAATATTTAACTTTGTTAAGGCTGGGCGGAGTTAATGGTTAAAATTTTAATCCAACGATGGTATGTTTTAGCTGGGATTGATGGCGAAGTGAATCAGTATTGAGATGTAAAACAATATGATAATTTGGATATCCATTTGACACATTATTATTGGGTCAATTAAATGACATAACATGAAAATTGGAATATGTGGTAGTTCGGGAAGAATGGGTAATTTAGTAGAGAGATTATCTATTGAAAATGGGCATGATGTTGTCGCAAAAATTAACCATCAAACAGCAAACATTTTATCTGTATTGAAAGCTTCTCGTCCTGATATTTGTATTGATTTCAGCTCTCCGAAAGGGACATGCGATTTGTGTTCTGCTGCTGTACAATGTGCTATGCCGGTTGTCATTGGTACTACAGGGTTAAGTGAAAATGATATGTCTTTTATAAAAGATTGCTCGAAGCATATTCCAGTTTTAGTGTCATCTAATTTTTCTATTGGTATTCATGTTATGAAACATATTGTAACTGAAGTTACGAAATTGTTGCCGAATATGTTCGACATCGAAATTATAGAAACACACCATAATAAGAAAAAGGATGCTCCCAGTGGTACAGCACTGTCGTTGATGAAATGCATTAATAGCGTTAGGAGTGACGCTAAAGCTGTATTTGGTCGTAATGGATTGTCAGAAAGAAAAATGTCAGATGTTGGCATGCATTCTGTTCGCGGAGGCAATGTTGTCGGTGATCATGAAGTATGTTTTTTCGGCCCGAATGAAGAATTGCGCATAATGCACCATGCAAATAATCGTGAAATATTTGCAATGGGTGCTTTAATTGCTGCCGAATGGTTGTTGATGAAAAATGAAAATGGATTATTTTCTTTGGACGATGTTTTTAAACTCCCTTGACTTTTCTACGCAGAGGTACAATAGTCAGCGGCGTTTTCCCTAACATTCGTTTATGAAAAAGATACTTCCGATAATGTGTCTTGTATTGGCATGTGTACCGTGGTTATGTGGTATGCCATTGTCAATAGGTGCCGTCTATAAAGTCTGTAATGACAAATATATTCCTGTATTTAACATTCCATGTACGAATATGGAATATGAGTCAGGATTACGCGGTAATGATTGTTATAATTTGGTGACAGTATTATTGCCGGCGTCGTATATTGAGATCGTTTCAGATTGTGGTGATGGAATATATCAAGTTGCATGTAAATTGACAGATGAATACCAAATCGATGGTTTTGTTCATCGTGCATTTTTGGAAAAGAATGCACAATTGTTGCATGATGTTCGTATGTCAGATATATATGCTAGTCGTAATGTTCCTTGTGTTCATGATATTGTAAAAGAAATATATCGATTATATAAAAACAATGTTCCGTA
>CAZPRW010000118.1:0-1696 GCA_964589405.1 uncultured Opitutales bacterium
ATAGAATACTTTTTCACCGTTAGCTGGGTCTCTTGTAAATGCAACACCTGTTGCGCAATTATTTCCCATGTTTCCGAAGACCATGCTCTGTACATTTACTGCAGTTCCCCATTCAGCAGGAATATTATATTTTCTACGGTAGATTATAGCGCGTTCATTATGCCATGATTTAAACACAGCACCGATTGCACCGCGTAATTGTTCAAAAACATCTTGTGGGAAGTCATGACCTGTCTTTTCACGAATCAATGATTTGTACTGATCTACTACTTTTTTAAGATCATCAGCTGTTAATTCAGTATCATTTTGTACGCCAGCAGATTGTTTTGCCTTGGAAAGGATTATTTCAAATGGGTCGTGAGATTCTTCATTTTCTGCATGTACTCCCATGACGACATCGCCGTACATTTGAATAAACCGTCTGTAACAATCATATGCAAAACGTGGATTGTTGGTGTTATTTGACTGTCCAATTACTGTTTCATCATTTAATCCAAGATTTAGAATAGTATCCATCATGCCTGGCATAGATTCACGTGCCCCAGAACGAACAGAAAACAGTAATGGATTGTTTTTGTCTCCAAATTTTTTGTTTTGTTGTTGTTCAACATGTTCTATAGCAGATTTTATATCGTCCCAAACATCTGATGGAATTTGTCCGCCATTATTGTAATATTCTGAACAGATTTCTGTTGTGATTGTGAAACCAGCTGGTACTGGTAGTCCGATTTTCGACATTTCAGCTAGATTTGCGCCCTTTCCGCCGAGCAAAGCGCGCATGCTTGCATCTCCATCGGTCTTTTTTCCGAATTCATATATAGACGTTGTTTTACTCATAAACGTTTCCCTGTCATTGCCTGTTTAGCAATAAAAAAACAACTGTCAAATATCAACTATTGAATAGCAAATATGTATACGTGGTTATTTCATGCGACATCAGAATGTCATTTGTGCATTTTTGGCGTATTGCAAATATTTTGACGGTATAATGTTTTACTGTGTAATTAAATTGCTGGTTGGTTGATAGAATGATGTTATTGCCATGTGTGGCATGGAAATTGCTAATCTGTGTCGTAGTACTGACAGTTCTTGATTTTTGTTGTCGGTTTTTGTAGAATGTTAACCTCGGAGATAATATGAATGCGATGTTAAATTTGACGCCACGAGCGCAACAAATTCTTGTTTTGGCAAGACAAGAGGCAGAGCGATTGGGACAGAAATTAATCGGGACGGAACACATATTATTGGCGTTGATGCAAATGCCGCAGTGCATTGCTGTTGGTATTTTGCGCGATATGAATGTAGATGTTGATACAATTCGTTCTGAAATTGAATCTCGTTCGTCGAAAACATCGTCTGATTCTGTAGAAACATCGGATATGACATTATCCCCTTTAGTTCAACGTGTATTAGTTGCAGCAGCTAAGGAAGCGAGCATGTTGCAACATCCTTATATTGGCACCGAACATATATTATTGGGAATTCTTAGAGAAGGAGAAGGGATTGCAGCTGAGTTGTTATTTGCTTCTGGCGTAAAAATAGAAAAGTGTAGACAAGCGATTTTGTCGGCGTTGGACCCTAATTTCGTTGGGCCTGATTCTGTTGGTCAGGATGATGAAGATGATGATATTGGAATGTCGAGTAGTGGTATGCAGATGCGAGATGATAGTTCATCTGATGTAAAGACACCGGCATT
>CAZPRW010000119.1:0-1679 GCA_964589405.1 uncultured Opitutales bacterium
TATACATATTGCTTTAACATTGGTCCACGAGCAACATCTGGGAAAAATCCCAATTCTCTATCTTCGCAAATTTCTAGTTCTGTCCCCTTAGCGAATTCAATCTTTTGACATCCGAAATATCCTCCAGCGCAAATGCCAATGTATGTCCCTCCATTTTTAACGAATTTTTTTATATTATCACATCCCGTTCCTTTTAAATTCTTATGATATGGGCGGTCCGCACCACCGGGAATTACGAGCGTATCATACTGATAGATCCAAGCAGTGTCGTTAATCAAGAAATCAGCATTTACGGCACTCACATTATCTCCTCGATTTTTAAAAAATGTCAATGTCCACTGCAAGCCCGTCTGATCTACGCCTTCGTCATTGTATACTAACACATTACTTCCAAACATTGAACAATGCATTAATGAAATTAACAATGGCAAAATGTATTTCATCATATTGATGATATATTTTTATTTTTTTACACAAATCCAGTACAATAATATTCAGAGCTTTAATTGGAATTCCCCGGGAGATAGTAGAAGTTCCCCGGGATGGGGGCTATGAAACTGTTTAATTACAGTGTTTTGTTTGTTATGAAATACTGGTGTTGTAGGTGGTCGTTTGCATGCTGATTTTGTATTTTGGAAGATTTAGCCTGCATGATGTAAATGTTTCCAAAAAAATTTTTTCATTATTTTTAATATGAGGATCATACGTGCTATATCGCTATAATAAAAGCACAGAGTAGGTTATTCACATCACATAGTGAATAACTTGTGAACTTATTCTCCTTGATTTATAAGAATTTTTCTCAAGTTAAGTGTGCGTTATGCAAAAATGTTGTGTTTGAATACTTTGTTTGGTGAATGCGCCAACCCTTTTAAATACAGCGATTTATTGGTGTAACTTATCGCGACCAATGTGGGTTTATGTCATAAAATTAATGCTATGAATTTTTGCTGGTATTGTTGGTGTAAATATGCACATAGGATTGTGAATAACTTGTTAATAATTGCAGCATGGATACGCAGAATGGTATAGTGTCAAAGCTATGGGAGTCAGTACGTGCAGATTTTGCACATACATTTCCGCCGGATATTTACCGTTCATGGTTTGAACCATTATACGTTGTTTCAGAGACTGATAACTCGATTGTTTTTGGGGTGGTTAATGATTTTACAGCGATTTGGTTGCAAGAAAATTATATCGATGTATTGTCAAAACGGTTGCTATTGGAAGCGGGACATCCAGTAGCAGTATCGTTTCAGGTACAAGCACGGCATGATAATATTCCTCATCAGAATACACCATCTCATGCGAAAACATTTGTACAGCGTAGGCAAGAGGAACAACAAGAACGTACAGCAATACACTTAAACAAACAGAATACATTCGATAATTTTGTTGTTGGATCAGGGAATCAAATGGCACATGCAGCATGTATGGCAGTAGCTAGCATGCCTGGCCGGGCATATAATCCATTATTTATTTATGGTGATACTGGATTGGGAAAAACTCACTTAATGCAAGCAGTCGCACATCATGTTCTTAGTCAGTCGAAACGTGCCAATGTAGTATATACGTCGACAGAACGGTTTACTAATGAATTCATTGCAGAGTTGCAGAAAAATAATCTGGGAGAATTTCGCAAAAAATATCGCAATGTTGATGTTCTATTGATCGACGAT
>CAZPRW010000120.1:0-1527 GCA_964589405.1 uncultured Opitutales bacterium
CATATTGAATGCTAAAATAAATGAATCCAATGACTGAGATACCATTAATTCATTATTGTCAGAACAATCCCCGATGATTCTTGGGTTATCATAATAAATTTCTGCTATATCGATATTACGTTCTGCGAATGATTTCTCAATGTATACTTGATTGTTCTCTGACAAAAACATGACAGATTGCAATATAACATTATCAGCATCCCAATATTGTTGATTCTTTCGCATCAACAAACATGTCCCAGGTATTCGTTCAGAAAATACAAATGGGCCATTCGAAATAACTCTTACCTTTGTTGCACCTTGTCCGTTATATGCCTGATTATATTGTTTAAATGATGCAACTACTGTATCGTTCAATGGAGACCAACACGGATGCATTAATATTGTTAAAAAATGCGGAGTGGGCTCTTCTAATGAAATTCGTAATGTTCGCGAATCAATCGCTGTAATTCCGACCTTTGAAAAATCTCGTATTTCACGATTAAAGAATGCACGTGCATTTTTTACTGGAAAAAACAATTCTGCAAACGGGCACAGGCATTTTGATGACAAGGCACGTCGTGCAGAATAAACGAAATCTTCTGCTGTTACTGGTTTCCCATTTGACCATACTGCAGTATCACGAATAAAAAATTCATATGTCTTTTTATCATGTGACACTGTCCATCGTTCTGCTACTGCAGGAGTTGGTTTCATTGTTTCAGGATCGGGAATAATTAACCCTTCAAACGCTGATTGTATGATTTTGTAATCACTACTGTCACAAACTTTTTGTGGATCAGAATACGCCAATTCATTGATGGAACATATTCGAAGGTCCTTTGACGGTTCTGGTTTTTCTTGCTGACATGCAGACAACAACCCACACATCAACATAACCATTGCCAAACGTATGACTTTCATATATTATCCAGGATATAAAATGAGATTAAGCAATGCGTTCTACAATTAATTCATTGAGAACCGGTCGCTTTGGGGCCAATCGATATGCATCACGGAAATATTCCAATGCTGGTTCTAAATTCGACTCATCATTATAATGTATCATGATCAATGGTTCTCCCTGCTTGATCTGCATACCAACTTTCATAATTCCAGAAACACCAACAGTATGGTCGATTGTACCATCTTTTTTAGTCGCTAATATTTTTACACCACGTGCGATCATACCAGCATTTACTGTATGAATATAACCACGTTTTTGTGCTGATAATTTTCTAGAATATTTTGCTTTTGGATATTGTTCTGGATGGTCGATATATGTAGTATCGCCGCCCTGGGCTGCTATCATTTCTTTAAACTTTTCCAATGCTGACCCATCTGACAACTTCTTAATGATCATTTGTTTCGCCGATAATGTTGAACCAGCTACTCCTGCCAATCGAATGATTTCCATCCCGATTCTTAGGATGAGATCCTGCATTTCAGGATCACCATTGCCTTTTAATAATTCTATCGTCTCTTCGATCTCTAACCAGGTACCAACAGTCTGGCCCAATGGTTGATTTGCATCTGTGACCACAGCAA
>CAZPRW010000121.1:0-1515 GCA_964589405.1 uncultured Opitutales bacterium
GTGTAGGGCTAGAATCTACAATAATCGACATCACTTCACATATTCCGAAAATTCTACGACCAGGGGCAGTAACAGCGGCAGAAATCGCACGTGCTATCAATGAACCAGTAATGGATTACGAACAGCGTGTTGTTGCGCTCGATCCATCATGCCCCGGACAATTAAAACAACATTATTGCACGAATACAAAATTAATATTATTTCCACATACAACGTTGCCACAACCAAATAATGATGCACATTGTGCATATATTTTTAATCAGAAACCGATCAATATTGAAGAAATAGCGAACACGTTAAATACAACGACAGAATCAATATTTTGGCTAAGTGAAGATGGCAATCACAATGCAATTGCTCATAATCTATTCAAAACATTGCAAACACTAGATAATGCCAATTACGATATAATATACTGCGAGCGCACATTGCGCAATGACATTGGAATAGCAATCGACGATAGATTATCACGTGCAGCAGCAAAATTTAATAATCAATAAAACGAAAATTTTATTTAACAATCTGGCACAAGCCATTAAATCAAAAACCTGCAACAAAGTTACAACAACACATTGCCGCAAATTATTGCAGATTAAACAGATTAACGTAGAGAGCTTAAGCAGTCAGACCCCAACGTTTATAACATGACGTCAAAAGCATCGGCATACTCTCGTCGTGTCATTTCAGGGACATTATCTTTTGTAGTATAAATATACCCTATTCCATGCAATGTACGCAATGCACTGGCATCACACCCATTATCAATCAATAATTGTCTGATTTTTACAATATATTGATCAAGTGACCGACTTTTAACATTGGCATACTTTCCCCATATACTGTGGACTAAATTTCTCCTGCTGAGAATCATATTCTTATGGGTTGATAAATGTTTTAACACGCCTAATTCTTTTCTTCCGATAGCAACAGTATTTCCATTTTCGAAAACTATTTCCATCGTAGCTGGTTTTACTACAGCACCACAGAAAAGAAAGTCATCATTACAAGAATCTATATTGCACCACAGCCCATCACATGATTTCCCATAAACATGTCGCAACGCCACTTTTATACGTGCAATCAATTCAGTAAAACTGAACGGCTTTGTAATAAAATCATCAGCACCGGAATCAAATCCTTTGATTTTATAATATTCATCTGAAAATGCTGTCAGAAAAATTACAGGTATCTCTATATGCGACTCTTGCAACTGTCGCAAAACTTCGAACCCATCAATATCCGGCAAACTAATATCCAATAATAAAATGTTCGCCGGTTCTGTTTTTAGGAACTGAACGACGTCAGCCCCTTTATCGAACACTCGAACATCCATATTCGACAATTTTAGTTGTTTCTGCAGAATCTCGGCCAACCGAACATCATCTTCTGCCAATACTACTAGGGGAATACTATTATGCATTTTTACAATAATACCGTCAGCTTGTAAAAGACGAACATTGTATAGTCAACAAAATTGTCACCAATTTATTCTCTACAACGCAGAATTTAACAAAG